>JADFNG010000064.1 GCA_022563505.1 Pseudomonadota bacterium
ATGGCGGCGAAAAGAATCAGCACCAGGGCGAATCCGGCGGCGGCGCCAAAACCGAAAAACACGGACTGCACCAGGCCTTTCGCCTGTTGGACATTGAGTAACGCAACACCGAGGACCGCACAGTTTGTTGCGATCAGCGGAATGAATATGCCCAGCACCTGGTCAAGCAGCGGGCTTAATCGTCGCACCATGATTTCGGTAAACTGTACGCTTGCCGCAATAACCAGAATGAAGGCAATGGTGCGGAGGTACTCGAGGTCCAGCGGCACAAGCACGTATTGGTGCAAGAGGTAACTGACTGCGGAGGAAAGCGTCAGGACGAACGCCGTTGCCAGGGACATGCCGAAAGCCGCATCCAGATTGCGTGACACGCCCATGAATGGGCAAAGGCCGAGAAAGCGGACCAGCACGAAGTTATTGACCAGCACTGTTCCGACCAGGATGAGTATAATGTCGGTCACGATATCCAGTAAATATTGCCTATTGTAGAGCTTTGAGGTCGCCTCGTTCCAGCTATTTGACGCGCATGCCGGGGCTTGCGCCATCGTCGACCGAAAGCAGGAATATCTCCGACCCGCCCGGTCCTGAAGCAAGCACCATTCCTTCGGAGACGCCGAAGCGCATCTTGCGTGGGGCAAGATTGGCGACGGCGATGACGTGTCGACCCACCAGGTCTTCTGCCTTGTAGGCGGCCTTGATGCCGGCGAATACATTGCGTGTCTCATCGCCCAGGTCCAGGGTCAGTCGCAACAGCTTGTCGGCTCCCTCGACGGCTTCTGCATGCGTTATGCGTGCGACACGCAGATCGACTTTCATGAAATCGTCGATAGAAATGGTGGTCGATTCATCGGCGGCTTCGGCTTTTTCAACCGTTTGTCTGGATTGTTCTACCATGCGTTCAACCTGTGTCGCTTCTATGCGCGTGAGTAATGGTTCATAACGATTAATCGTCTGGCCGAGCAGCGGAGTTGCTGCCTGCGACCAGCTCCAGGGCTCCTCGCGAAACAGTTTCTGTGCGTCGCTTGCCATGGCCGGTAATACCGGTGTCAGGTAAATCATCAGGGTACGGAACAAGTTCAATCCCTGGGTACAAACCGCCTGAACGTCGTCCGCCTGGGATTCACGCTTGATCATGAGCCACGGTTTCTTGCTTTCAATATAGCGATTCGCCTTGTCTGCCGAGGCCATGATGATGCGCATGGCCTTCGAGTATTCCCGCTTCTCGTAGTGCTCGGCAATTGTTTCGGACTCCGCCGTGATTTCGCTGAACAGCGCTTCATCGTCAAGCGCAGTCGCGAGCTTGCCGGCAAAACGCTTGCTGATAAAACCGGCGCAACGACTGGCGATATTGACCAGCTTGCCGATCAAATCAGAGTTTACCCTGGCCCTGAAATCGTCGAGGTTCAGATCGATGTCATCCATTCCCGGGCCGAGTTTGGCAGCATAATAATAGCGCAGGTGATTCGGATTGAGATTGTCCAGATAAGTCCGGGCTTTGATAAATGTGCCTCGAGATTTCGACATTTTCTTGCCATTGACGGTCAGAAAACCGTGTGCGAAGACACTGGTCGGCATGCGCAAACCGGCACCGTCGAGCACTGCTGGCCAGAACAGGGTGTGAAAGTACACGATGTCTTTGCCAATGAAATGGTATACCTCATTGGCGCTGTCTGCATTCCAGTATGCTTCGAAATCGAGATCTTCGCGCCGGGCGCACAAATGCAGGAAGCTGGCCAGGTAGCCAATCGGGGCGTCGAGCCAGACGTAAAAATATTTATCATCGGTGTCGGGAATCTTAAAGCCGAAGTAGGGAGCGTCGCGGGAAATGTCCCAGTCCTGCAAACCCGCACTAAACCATTCCTCCAGTTTGCTGGTGATATGCGGGTGCAATTCAGCCGACTTGATCCAGGTGCGCAAGCGCTCGGCAAAATTGCTCAGGCGAAAGAAATAATGCTCCGAATTTTTCCATACCGGCTTTCTCCCGGAAAGCACGGATATGGGATCAATCAGGTCATTGGGCGCATAGGTTGCACCACAGGCTTCACAGGCATCACCGTATTGATCGTCGCTTTTGCAGCGCGGGCAGGTACCGCACACGAAACGATCCGGCAAAAACATGTTTTCCTGTTCGTCATACGCCTGCTCGATAACCTTGGTGTATATGTGGCCGGCATCCTTCAGCGCATGGTATATGCGGTAAACGATCTGCTTGCATTCCTCCGAGTGCGTCGTATGAAAGTTGTCGAAAGCGATGCCAAAGGCTTTGAGGTCTTCGTGCTGTTCCGCTGCGACCCGCGTAACCAGTTCTTCAGGTGTAACACCTTGCTCACGGGCCTTGATCATGATCGGCGTGCCATGTGCATCGGCGGCGCAGATATAGGTGCACTGGTGTCCACGCAGCTTCTGGAAGCGGGCCCAGATATCGGATTGCACGTATTCGACCAGGTGCCCCATGTGAATTGAGCCGTTGGCATAGGGCAGGGCACTGCTGACCATGATTTTTCGGATTGGGTCTGTCATCTGTCGGGATTTCGATTATTTGCAAGCGATGCGGGTGAGTGAGAGGTCTGCGACTGGCGCAATGCCAGCTTCGACGCCAGGAGTGGGGAGGGATTATGCCATGAGCGGCAGGCGCTTGGCACGTACGGAAATTATTCGTTGACTAAATGATCGTCGATACCCGGTGGCATATCTTCGTCCGGGAGAAAGGATTTGAATTTCGCCTTGTTGTTCGCCTGCAGGTAGGCATCACGCCCTTCAATTTCACCATTTTCGACCAGCTTCATCAACGCGGAGTCCATCGTTTGCATGCCCGAAGCGCTACCGCTCTGCATTGCGGTTTCGATCTGGTCCAGCTTGCCTTGTCGAATGAGATTTGCGACACCGGGTGTATTTACGAGGATTTCCAATGCTGCGACTCGTCCAGGCTTACCTTTGGTCGGCAGCAATTGCTGCGAAATAACACTGCGCAGCGAGGTTGACAGCATCGTGCGGATATGACTTTGCTTGTCGGCCGGAAATGAGTTGATCAATCGGTCGATCGTCGCGGCAGCGCCGTTGGTATGCAATGTGCCCATCACGAGAATGCCCATTTCGGCCGCGGTTACGGCGACGCCAATGGTTTCAAGGTCGCGCAACTCGCCAACCAGGATGACATCAGGATCCTCTCGCAGTGCTGAATGCAGCGCGGCGGCAAAGGATTCCGTGTGAACGCCCACTTCCCGCTGGCTGATGAGACAATTCTGGCGTTTGTGCACGAACTCGATCGGATCTTCAATGGTCAGAATATGACCTTTCAGTCGCTTGTTGATGTCATCAATCATCGCGGCCAGCGTCGTGGATTTGCCGGATCCCGTCTTGCCCGTGACCAGAATCATCCCCTGCGTATGCTTGCACAACTCATGCACGATCGGCGGCATGTTCAATTCGTCGAGCGTCAGTGCGTTCGACGGTATCGCCCGGAAAACGGCGCCGATACCATTGAGGTGGCGCATGATGTTGACTCGAAAACGCGATACATCGGCAATGTCGTAGGCAAAATCGACTGCGTCGTTGGTCTCGAAATCGCGTTGCATGGTACCGCTCATGATTTCATAGAGCGCTTCTTTCACGCCATCGATGGTCAGCTTCTGGTCGTTGAGTAACTGCAATGTCCCGTGAATACGGACACGCGGTGGATCGCCGGAAATAAAGTGCAGGTCGGAGCTGTTCTGTCGCAGTGCGTCCAGCAGATAGGCGTCAATTTTGTTGCTTGCTGCTTCGCTCATCGCGGCTGTCAGTCTGCGGAGTCTATTGTGGGCAGCAACACGCTGTCGCTGACAAAACGCTGGAAGCGTTTCTTGTCACTCGCGTATCGAATGGCATCGCTCGGATTGACCTCGTTGGCGTCGATGGCCTCCAGCAGGGCCTGATCCATCGACCGCATGCCAACATTTCGACCTGTTTGCAGCTGTGCGGGAATCTGGTGCGTCTGATCCGTCGTGATGAGCTTGGCAATGGCTCGATTGTTAATGAGAATTTCCAGCACGGCCTTGCGGCCTCTGCCGTCCGGCGTCTTGACCAATACCTGCGTCACCACCGCTTTGAGACTGTGGCCGAGGAAGCTCTTGGTCTGTTCGCGCAATTCACCGGGGAGCGCGTCAATGATCCGGTCGATGGTCTTCACTGCGCTGGTGGTATGCAGGGTGCCCAGCACCAGGTGACCGGTTTCGGCGGCGGTCATCGCCATCGAGATGGTTTCTGCATCGCGCATTTCGCCGACAAGCACCACATCGGGATCTTCTCGCATTGCGGATCGAACGCCATCCGCAAAGCTCTTCAGATGAGTGCCGAGTTCCCGCTGAATGACCTGCGACTTGTTACTGGGATGAACGAATTCGATCGGGTCTTCGAGGGTGATGATGTTCAGGCTGCGTGTGGTATTAAGATGATGAACCATCGCGGCCAAAGTGGTCGATTTGCCGGTTCCCGTTGATCCGGTCACCAGCACCATGCCCTGATGGAAATCGCAAAAATCACGCAGCACCGCAGGCATGTTCAGTTTTTCGAGCGTGGGAACCTCATCAGGAATGTAACGAAAGACGGCACCGATACCACTGTCCTTGCGAAACAAATTGACGCGGAATCGGCCGCCTTCTTCGCCGACATAGGAAAAATCGAGATCCTTACCCGAATAAAAGAGCTCTTTTTGCGAGTCACTCAGAATTTCCATGACGTAACTTTCGAGCTCCGTGTCGGCGAGATCGCGAAACTTGATGGGCATCAGATCGCCATTCATGCGTAACATCGGTGGCACGCCCACGGCGAGGTGCACATCGGAACAGCCCTGGGCCAGGCCCAGTTTCAGGAAGGAGTCAATGCGCGGCATAGGTGGTCCGAGTACCTGAAATCAAAAACTTACGTCCATCCTAGTCGGCTTCGTGGCCCCGTTCCAGTGCGCTACCGCTCATTTTTGCAAATTGATGCCGCTCAGTGCGTCGATCAGTCCTTCCATGGACTGATAGCGCTTCGTTTTATCGACGGACATTGCCTTGGCAATAAGCGCCGCATAGTCGCCGGGTATGTCGGGGTTCAGTTCCTGGCACTTTTTCGCCTTGCCTTGCACGTGCTGGTACATCACCGACATATGATCACCACGACTGTAGGGAGGCACACCCGTGACCATTTCATACATGATGACGCCAATGCTGTAGATATCGGCCGTCTTGTCGACTTTCTTGCCCAGAATCTGTTCCGGTGCCATGTACTTCGGCGAGCCAATGACGTATCCGGTTTTCGTAAGCTGCGTGTCGCCGCTGCTGGCAGCGGCCGCGACGCCAAAATCCACAATTTTCAGCAGGCCCTCGCTGTTAACGAGAATATTGGCGGGTTTCAGGTCGCGGTGAATGACACCAGCTTCATGGGCGACCGCCATGCCGGTTGCCATGTCATTTGAATACTGCAGCGCTTTTACGAAGGACATCGGTTTGCTGTCCGGCATTTCACCTGTGAGCGTGTGCGATGGGAAATACTCCATCGAAATGGCGTAAGCGCCCTGCAAATGCAGGAAATCGTAGATGCGAATGACGTTATGGTGCGTGATTTTCCTCGAATAACGCAGCTCATGGACAAATCGTTTCAACATTTCCTCATCGGAAGAGACATTGGCGTTCAAGAACTTGAGGATCAGGCGCTCGCCGACAACCTGATCCTCCATAAGCAGCACCGTGCCGAAGGCACCTTTACCAATTTTTTCGATATATTTGTAACGGCCATCAATGATGTCGCCGGGCTCCAGTACTGATACGTCCAGCATGCTGGGCGCTTCGGCGGCCGCCGGTTCCGGTTCAGCCGCAGCAATGATGCTTTCGATGTCTTCACTGTCGATAAGAAGCGTCCTGGTGTGCTCCGACATCTTCTCCGCGCGGACATTTTCTTCCCGCACGGCGCTCGAGAACCTGGCGCCAATTTCCTTGATGGCCTTGTCGGCACTGTTAATGATTGTGGGGTCTTCCGATGTCTTGAGCTTTTGCAAGACTTTGCGAATGGCGTCGGCATGCGATTCATCGGCCAGGTGCGAAATGGCTTTGATCGCTTCTATCTTGATGCCGCGATCCGGCCGATTCAGCAAGGGCAAGAGCTTGTCAATCACTTTGTAATCACCGAGCTTGCCCAGCGCCTTTACCACGACGGCATCTGTTTTCGGATTGCTGCCGAGCATCTCCAGCAGTCTTGGCACTGCCTGCGAACCGCCGATATGCGCAAGGGCATCAACCGCTCTTTCACGTACCCACCAGTCCTTGTCTTCGGTCGCTTTGATGAGGTGATCGACCGCTCGTTCGTCTTTGGTCGCGTTGAGAATCTCAATGGCCGTACGCCGGATGTCCTCGTCTTCGTCCTTGACGAGTTCAAGTACGGCGTTGACTACTTTTGGACCGCCTATTTCTGCAAGTGCATCACCTGCCCTGGCCCGTACCCACCAGTCGTCATCCTTAATGGCCGCAAGCAGGTCCTTGATCGAGTTAACATCGCCAATCTCATTCAGGATTTCTACTGCGGCGCGGCGTGTGTATTCCGATTCGTCCTTGAGGGCCTCGACAAGAAACTTGATGGTGTCGGGATGGTTGATCTTGATGATGACGTCCACAGCCATGTTTTGAACGTCGAGGTCCGGGTCATGCAGGAGTTTGCTGACGCGATCTATACTGATGTTTCCCTTGCGCTTGCCGAGGGCACTCAGTGCGGCACTGCGGACAAATTTACTGCTGTCTCCAAGCTGAATTTCAAGCGCATGATTGATGTCTGTACTGTCAAATTTGTTGAGCAGATTGATCAGGTGAACTTTGATCATGGGGTCCTTGCCACCCATCCTGTTAATCAAATCCGGCACCATGTCCTTATGTGCAACGTCTTCAATGATTTCGAAAATCGCGGCTTTTTCATTCGGTTCAAGGTTGTAGGCGCGCCGCAGCAATTCGTGGACGTTCAGGTCCTGCTTGTGAACTTTGAGGATCTCAAGCAACGCGGGCTTCGATACTTCCGCATCGTCCAGAAAATCCAGTAGATTATTGGCGTTGTAGTTGTGACTGCTCGACAATGCCCAGGCGGTCCCGGCAATGACGCGTTCGCCGCCATCCGCGAGACCTTCCTTGTAGTAGGGAAGCGTCTTGTCACTCACCTGGCTTGCCAGAATATCGACGAACGCCACGGTGTGTTTCTTGTCGCTCATGGCGAGCGCTTCGATTGCCTTTGGTATGACCTTCGGGCCAATATTCTTGAGGCGATCGATCAGTTTGTGAGCCGCCGCGGAATTGACGTCTGACTCACTGACCAACTGGCTGATTAATTGGTCTGCACGAAAGCTGCCAAACAGGTTCATGGGCGGGGTCTCGCCGCAGCGGCTGTCAACAGGAGCAACGCACCGGCAGTCGCGCTTGAACTCAACATCCCTGCGTCCGAGTTATGCGGCTTGAGTTTTGAATCTGCCAATCGTGATTCCGTTTAAGTATCCGCCGGACGCCGGACAAGTGACTCATCCGTCATCGCATCCATGCCGACCCAATGCCATATTATGCCATACAGGTCGGCGCCAGATGTGGCGACCATTGTCGATCATTAATTTACGCAACAAGACGAAATTGGGGCATTATCCGCTTCCAGGCTTCGCTACAATAGCGCCCCGAGATCGGCAAGCTGCAAGTTTCGGCTAATTTAACCTAATAAAGAACCACGGAGTGTGATCTTGTCTTCAGATTCTGACCTGAAAAGTGCCCTGACAGCAGCGATTCTGCCGGGAATGGAGCATGCCCTGAGCGATGTGGGCAAGGTCCTGCGCGCCGAGGTGGACGGCGAAAAGGCGATTATCGAACTCGAACTCGACTTTCCAGCAGCGACCTGTGCGGCTGAATTCGAGGCGTTTTTCACCGCTGTTGCTGCCGGAGTCATCGGTGGCGGGAAGGTCGAGGTGACAATTGAGTCCCGCATCAAGGCGCATGGCGTGCAGAAAACGCTGAAGCCGCTCGAAAACGTCAGCAATATCATTGCCATCGCATCCGGCAAGGGTGGCGTGGGAAAATCAACCACGGCGGCCAACCTGGCGCTTGCGCTTACGCAGGAAGGTGCGCGCGTGGGTGTTCTGGATGCCGATATCTACGGGCCGTCACAACCACTGATGTTCGGTGTGTCGGGCCAGCGTCCGACCAGCGACGACGGCAAGACGATGAATCCCCTGGTTGGGCACGATGTACAGATCATGTCCATCGGCTTCCTGACCGATACCGATCAACCCATGGTATGGCGTGGGCCGATGGTGACCTCTGCCTTGAATCAGCTGCTCATGCAGACTCGCTGGGACGATCTCGATTATTTGCTCGTTGATATGCCGCCCGGTACTGGCGATATTCAGCTGACACTGTCACAGAAGGTTCCTGTCAGCGGAGCGGTTATTGTGACGACGCCACAGGACATTGCATTGCTCGATGCGCGCAAGGGATTGCAGATGTTCCGTAAGGTATCGATTCCTGTTCTCGGCATTATCGAAAACATGAGCACGCACGTTTGCAGCGAGTGCGGACACGAGCAAGCGATTTTTGGCAGCGGAGGCGGCGCAAAAATGGCCGAGGACTTCTCGGTGGAACTGCTGGGGCAGTTGCCGCTCGATATCAACATTCGTGAACAAACGGACAGCGGGACTCCGACCGTCATTGCCGATCCGGACGGTGCGCATGCCAAGAGTTATCGCCGGATTGCTCGGCGCATGGCTGCGCGGCTTGCGATTCGGGGCAAGGACTACAGCAAGCTGTTCCCGAAGATTGTTGTCGAGAATACCGGATGAGCATCAAGTCAGATCGCTGGATCAGGGCGATGGCCAGGGATCATGGCATGATCGAGCCGTTTGAGCCTGGCCAGGTACGCCATTCGGGAGGTACGCGCATTGTCTCTTACGGAACGTCCAGTTACGGCTACGATGTGCGATGTTCGAACGAATTCAAGGTGTTTACCAATATTGAGTCCGCCATTGTCGACCCCAAAAACTTCGATGAGTCCAGTTTCGTCAACAAGACTGGCGATGTTTGCATCATTCCACCGAATTCATTCGCGCTGGCCCGTACGGTCGAATATTTCCGGATTCCGCGCAACGTTCTGACCATCTGTCTCGGCAAGTCGACCTATGCGCGCTGCGGCATTATCGTCAACGTCACCCCGCTTGAACCTGAGTGGGAAGGGCACGTCACTCTGGAATTCTCGAACACCACACCGTTGCCGGCAAAGATTTATGCGCATGAGGGTGTCGCACAGATGCTGTTTTTTGAATCGGATGAGGCGTGTGAAATATCCTACAAGGACCGCGCGGGTAAATATCAGGGCCAGCAGGGCGTGACGCTGCCCAAGACCTAAAAAAAGGGTCGGGACCGCTGCTGTCCCATAAACATTGAGTCGGGCATTGCAGCAAGCGGTATAAGACGAATAAAGGGCCTTTTGCATCACACCCACCGCCATTGAAAAGCTGTTGAGCACACTTTGCATGCTGCGCGCCGCGGGCGCAGGATGCGCAGGAACGGCCACCTTCGCGGCACCACCGCAGGCCCGGCAGGTAAGTCAGTTCGATGGAAGAATCCCCTGCTCACGCACCGCGTTCGTCAATGCAGAATAGAGCGCATGTTGCAGCGCTTTGTCTGATGGGTCGCTGGCGACCGGACGCGCACTATGCAGCGCGATCACAACATTTTCCTTTTTGTTGATGTAAATTCCCTGACCGAAAATGCCTCGCGCGCTGTAGTTACCATCACTGTGCAACCACCACAAATATCCGTAGCCAGGATTGCCTTTTGATGGCGACGTCGACTCAGCCATCCAGTCGTCCGGCAGCACCGCCGTACCATCGGCAAGGTGTCCGTTACTCATCGCGAACAGTCCCAAGCGGCCGTAGTCACGCAGCGTCGCGCTGATGCAGCAGCCACCCCACTCGCCGCCACCTGGCTCTGTCAACACCCAGTTTGCGTCCGATTCCATGCCAAATGGACGCCATATTTTTTCCGTCAGATAGGTTGATAGATTGTTACCGATTGCCGAACGCACCAATGTTCCCACCAGATTGGTTTCCGCCGTGTTGTAGTTGAATACTTCGCCGGGTGGATAATCGCGAGGCATCTTACCCAGGTACTCGTATGCTCCGAGTGTTGCAAACCATCCCACGCTATTAATGTCCGATTTTGGGTCCGCATAGTCTTCGTCCCACTGTACGCCGGACGACATCTGCAGGATGTTACGGATCGTCGACTGATCGTAAGGCGAACCCTTCAATCGCGGCAGATAGTCAGTGACTTTTTCATCGACACTGGCAATGAAGCCATCGCGAATGGCCGCGCCAAGCAACATAGAGGTAACCGACTTCGCCACCGAATACGAACCCCACACACTGCTCTCTGTATTTCCCAACCCGTAGCGTTCGTAGACAATATTTCCGTTCTTGATAACCAGCAGCCCGGCCACACTTTGCTTCTCAAAATATTCGTCCGCGGTAAGCACGCCACCGTCATGGTGTATTTCTACCGCACCGAGATCCTTCTTATCGTAGGGTAGTAACAGCGGAGCGTTGCCAGCACCGATGTGGCGTGCCAAGTATATCTTCGCCATATTCCGATAACCGGACACCTGTTGTTTCGGTGTCCAGAAAAGTTGCTTTTCCGGTGGGCCAAAGTATTTCTCATCATCGGCGGGATCGATGAATGGCGCGGCCGCATGCGTTAATGAGGTGCCGATCAGAATTGAGCCGAGCATCAGCATCGCACGATATCGGGCAAGTAAATTATTCGAGTTGATAGTGTCTCTCCTCTCAAACTATCCAGGGACGATGACTATGGCGAAAGCAGACGTGCCGTCATTTGCTCATGGAGAATGTTAACTGTCGCCTGGTGATTTAGGAGTCTTTTCTGTCCATGTTCTCGTAGCTGTTATTACAGCAAGCCTCTGCCTATAGTGTATCGCGTGTCATGGGATTCGCGGGGTCGGCGGCCCATTCGTCGAGTGAGCCCATATAAACGGCGACATCGGTGAATCCGAGTCTGTGCATCGTGAAGGCGACGGACGAAGCTGCTACGCCGCCCCCGCAGTAAGTAACAACGCGGCCGTTGCGGTCGCCGTCGTGCATCATATCCAGCTCATCGAACGATCGGAAGCGACCTGTTTCGTCGAGAAGATCGGAGGAGGGCATGTTGGTGGCCCCGACAATATGGCCAGGCCGGCCGTACATGGCGAAGTCACCGCGATAGTGAGCATCGGGCATTGCATCGATCAGACTTACATTGCCACTATCGATACCGGCAAGCACCCCGTCGCGGTCCACTATCAATTCAGGTCTGAGCTCGACATTAAACTGTTTCGCAGGTCTGTTGGTCGTTTCCGTCGACAACGGACGACCTTCAGCGACCCAGGCTTCGAGCCCGCCATCGAGCAATGCCACTCGATCGAAACCAGCCCAGCGCAGCATCCACCAGACTCGAGCTGCCCAGACCCCCTGGTTTGCAGAGTACAAAACGACCCGGGAATTATCTCCGACTCCCAGCGCACCTATGGCGGCACTGAATTGCTCTGGTGTTGGCATGCCAAATTCCAAAGGGCCATCAAGATCGGACAGATCTCCCTTGAGATCCGCAAACCCGGCAGACGGTATATGGCCAGCCTCATAGTTTGCCCGGCCGCTAGAGCTGAACATGGCACCATTTTCGTCGACCTCTATGAGGACGGTGCAGTCGAGCACCACCAGGTCCGGATCATCGAGGTGCTCACTCAACCACTCCGCCGTTACCAGCGCGTCTATCGTCAATTCGACGCTATCTGTACCGTCAGTCTGATCGTTTGAGCTTGTACAGGCACCCATGAACGCCAACGTGGCGATTAGGGTGCAGAAATGTTGTCTGCTGTGATTAATTCGCATTGTACTTTTGTCCTGCTGCAGTGCAGTTTGACTAGCCGACCGCATCAATTCATCGAGAATATTTTCGTCGAATAACGAATAGCCCAAGGGGATTACAACCGCTATTCCTTGATCCAGTAACTATACGACGAAATCGCGGTCTGGGCTAAAAAGAGGACTGCCGCCTTCTGGACACTGGATGCGGTCGGCGCAGACATCAGGCTAGTATTGATCGAATTCATAGAACGGAGCGGTATAAGACGAATAAAGGGCCTTTTGCATCACACCCACCGCCATTGAAAAGCTGTTGAGCACACTTTGCATGCGGAGCGCCGCGGGCATCTTCCACGAATCCGGCGCACTGCCCTGAAAATCCGCCCTGTTTGCCCGTTTTCCCGCCTATACCCGTTCTCAGACCAGGGCACGACGGCGCGATTCACCCAGAATGTGGACTTTCCGATTGGCATACCTCGGCACGATATCGAGCGGCTCGCCAAATTATGGGGCACAGGTGCGCTCCGCGATATCTTCTTCCCGAGTATTTCCCGTGGACAGATAGACGACAATACCTACAAGGCGATGGAGCAACTCATCGGCTCGCGTGACATTGTCAAGCAAGCCATCGAGGCATTGGTAGAGATAGACGTTCGTCCGCGCCTTTGCTCTGGCATATACAGATGTTGCCCGTATCGCTGAGGAGGACAAATACCTGTTTGTTATGTGGTTTTTGATGGTTGATTATGATCGTTTATATAAGCATATCTCCGACCCTTAATGGAATCATGAAGCTATGGCGTAATATAGGTTTATGGGATAGTAATCTTGAGCCGAAACCGGCCTGGTCTATCTGGCAGAAGTTGCTGAAAGCAGCCAGTGATCCTCCCGCGGGAGGCGGCTGTTTGCGAAAGTTAAAGTGATTTCCAGGAAATCCTCCCGTGGGAGGAATTGATCGTCTGCTCTCATTGCCAGCAGTCGTTCGTTCAGGATCCTGGTGAGATGGGTGCCACTCGAATTGTCCTCCAAGTGAAAGCCAGCCTACGGCGTCACTCTTTCGGTTGCAAGAATGACAATTTGGCAACTGGTCCGTCGTCAGAATTGAACGCGACCAAGGCCAGCGCGCACCTCTTTGACGTAGCCAGGGAAGCGGTCAGTTAGCCCGTATTTTTGAGCGTAGCCTTCCCATCCGATCAACGCACTTTGCACGTCTGTGATAATCGTGCGGGCCTTGCTTCCTGAAATATCCAGACGATCTGCAACCGCCAGAACATCCGCTTTGGTGATGAGTTTCGATTTCTGATTGACCGTGATCTGGTGGCCATTCTCGAACCAGCCTTTGCTGTTGGTATAAACGTTGTCGTAAGCAGGAGACAGCGACCACGCACCATTCGTATCCATCATGAGAGACAGGTTCTTGCTGTGATCGTCATAATTGTGTGCGAGGACGTTGAAGATCATTTGTCGGTACGCTCGCAGCGTCTCTCCTGCGCTGCCGGTTATTCGCTTTATGGCCGTTAGAACATCAACGTAATCGAGACTTTGTTGATCGTTATGATCGTTATGCAGCAAAGCTGAAATCGTCTGCACGTGCTGCCTGGTTGTTTCTTGTGTCTTGGCATCAACGTTTCGGTCGAATCGCTTCACAAGAAAATGAAACATTCCTGAAGGCTCCTCGACGTAGGATGTTTCGGGGACATCGATACCGGCATCGCTCGCCAGGAGAGAATAAATGTATTCCATTCTCTCGTAGGGCTGTGGCTGACCTTTGTCTTCCTTAGCCAGTCCATCGAATTTCAGCAGCCAATGACTGTAACCATTCTTGGTCGCCTCTTCGCGAATCGAAAATAGGCCGCTTTCTCTGTTAAACAAGATGGCCGCTTTCGCGCGTGCGCCGCCGGCGGTGCCGCCGAAGCTATAAACCCAGCTTATTTCCTTGGACGGGCCGTCGTCACTGAGGACCTTGCGCGATTCGTCCCATAACGTAAACAGCTCAATGTTAGGATCTCCCACTCCGCTGGTCAGGCTTTGTGCCGGTGCGAATCTGAGTGCCCCGAAGCCTCTTTCACCGATATAGGCAAGCTTGTCCAACGGCGTGATGGACAGCGGATCCACGCCGATCGAACTATAGTATTTCTGTATTACTTGCGTGCCGTAGTAGTCAGGGATCGAATCGCTGATCAAACCGGGAAGGCCGGCGAACGACGTGTCATTGAGACGCGGAAAACTGTGCGTTGCCCGCTTCGTATCCATGTAAAGGGGCGCGGGCTGCATACCGGTATTTTGAAATTCTTCGTCGTACTTGAAAACATACTTGCCATTGTCTTGCGCTAGAAAACCGAGCGTGTGTTCGTACAGGTAAATTTTGATTGCCTGAGTCAAGGCGCTCTACTCTTTTTCGAAACCCGTTTTCGCGACGGCCTCTGATCTCTGTTTTGTTCTCGCTCAAAAACCGCTTGCGGATCGAAGTCCTGAGCGGGGGCAATATTCTCAATCGCGTGATGTTCGCCGAGCACGCGAAGGACTCGCAGCAGACTGCTTAGCGATATTCGCCCGCTGTTTTCGAGGCTTTGTATCGTCGCCCGAGAAACAGCGGCTTTCTTGGCAAGCTCGATTTGCGAATAGCCGTGCGACACTCGCAGATCTCGCAGGCGCGAGCCGAGGCCCATCAAGATTTGCGAGTCCTGCCGGAATGGAAGTGCCATGTATCTCCTGCGGCCATTGGCGCCAGATGACGAGATCGTCGACAACCTGAAGCTTACACGAATGTTTCATATAATGCATAGAAAACCATGCATTAATGTCAATTAGCGAAGATAATGCATGGTTTTTCAGTCATTATATGGCGCTTGAACCGAACGGCGAAAGCTCGTCACTTTGCACGATAAGTGGCAGGTTCTGACCTGCGATTTCAACCGGTCGACGCAACACATTGGTTAAATCATTCAGCCAAAAGGAGACGTTGAGATACGGCTAGTCAGCCTCGACCGGTCCCTGCAAACTTAATCTTCAGTAACAAATTGGCGAGTCGTTTTCTTCCCAACAACATCGGCGTTGCAACAAGCATTTGCGCCAAGTATGGGACACGTTGTGCCCACTTGGTCGAGTTGGCGAAATGTTCTGACGCAGCCAGACTCGATTCCACCCGCACAAGAGAGATCAACCCCCAAGCGAAGAAATAGAGTCCGAGAAGTGAAACACCGACCAACATCAGTTGCGCCGCCGAGCCAGAAGACTCATCCGTAACCGCTTGTTCGGGAACAATGGTCTCCGCATATCGCCAAATCAAGAATGCGCAGGCTGCAGGCAAGAGCACCGCAATCGCGGATAGCCAAAATAGACTCGACGAGATCCAGTCCGATACCTTCATCATCCCTTGAAACATGGAAGGCACATAGAAAAACAAGCTCTGAAGCGCGGTCATCGCGAGATAGATCGCAAATAGGCGGACTAGAACGATCCCTAGCATGTGGTCGGCCCTGACAATCATAGCCTTGGTCTTTACTGCCTGCCCTGTCATCGATCGGGGGAGGCCAACCTGGACGGATTAATTCGAATCGGGAAAGGCAATAAGTCGGTGACTGAGACCCGATTCAGTTGCAAGAATTGTGGAGAGCTTGTTGAGAAACAGATAAGACCACCTGTGCCGCAGGTTGATGGCGCTGAGGCGTATATTTGAGGGGCTGGTTTACGCTCAACTTCAGACGTTCAAGTGCTAGTATTCGAGGCAGTGAAAAGGTCTGCAGATGACTCAATGTGGACATAGACCTTAGCACTGTGAATGGCGAGTTTTGCTGGAAAGGAAAAATCGAATGAGGGATAACTGGCCGATTGTCAATTTCATCGTGCGCTGGATATTGGGGCTCCTATTTTTGATGGCCGGCTACTGGAAGGTATTCGTGCTAACGCCAGCAAGTCACGCACAACAGTTTTTTGTGGAGGGATTTTCCGATTCCTGGATTCCGATCTGGCTTCTACAAATCTTGGGCTACAGCATTCCTTTTGTCGAGCTTGTAGCCGGACTGCTTATTTGCATCGGCTTCAGAAC
>JADFNG010000065.1 GCA_022563505.1 Pseudomonadota bacterium
CGGATTGTTCCAGCTGCGTGACCATGCGAAGTGCCGTGCGCTCCGTAATGCCAACGCGCTCCGCCACATCGCGCAGACGGGCATCGGGATTCTCGGCAAGGCAAACGAGAACGTGAGCGTAGTTGCTGAAGAAATTCCAGCCGACGCTGGCGGCTCTTTTGTCCTTCTGATCTTTCAGCATTTTTCCAATATACGACAAAAAAGACCGGAAAACAATGTCGGGTAATTGTGGCTGGAATACACTGGATCTGTACACCGCTGAGCTGGCTGATCGCGTCGTAGTGGAAGCAATTTTTGTACTGAATGCGAAGAAGGTGAACCCATAAATCAGAGCCCCGCTGGCGGTTAATGGAGACGAATATTTTACAGCACTGGCATCATTTGCCCGATTCCGAAGTCTTCCACTTCCCACGCGATTTTCTGAAATGTACCGCTTTCATTGATACGGTTTCTTATCAGGTCGCGGAGCACTGGAAGATGCTGATCCAATTCTTCGAACACAGCACAGTTGCCGAGATTCACCGCGTGTGTCGCCTGATGCTCGCTCATCCCAATCTGCAACGATTGTGGCGTAGCACCCAGGATGTTGTATGACAGGGATTGATAGTGGTGAAAGCGCTCCAACTCGGCAGGGTTGTATCCGTGTATCTTGATCAACGTCTGGTGTCCCTTGGCGGTTACTGATCTTCGCTCAGTCTAATGTAACGTAAAAAAATGCTTCGCAATCGGTCATGCAGGATGGCATGCACGGTCAGGTTGTTCGCTCCTGTCATGGCCTCGACCGCCAGCAGGCAATTGACCAGGGCTTCTTCAACATTAAGCTCCTGTCCGCAACCAATAACATCGGCGGTGTTGGTTTCTTGTTCGGAATTCCATAGTATTTGCTTCAATCCATGGAGACAAATCGTATGTCAATATCCGTAACGAACAGGTCATTAATGAACCGCCTGGTTGGTATTAGCCTGTCCCTGGTAACCCTGATTGTGCCATTGACGAATGCTCAGGCAGAGCTCGATGGATTTTGCGATCGGCTTCCTCGTTCTGCCTACAGCAGTTTTGAGATTAACCCAATCAGCACGGACTGGTTTGAGGTATATGAAGTTGAACCCGATGTCTGGGCTATTTACGAACCCTTTCAATGGCAGGAAGTGATCTCTTACCTGATCATTGGCAGCGATTCGGCACTCCTTTTCGATACTGGGAACGGGCTGGGAGACATAAAAGCCATTGTTGATCAGTTAACCGACAAGCCCGTCCAGGTACTTAACTCCCACAGTCATTTCGATCATATCGGCGGCAATTATCAGTACAGGAAAATACTGTCCCCTTCGACAGAATTCTCAATAGCGAACAGCCGGGGAAATGACAGCGAACAAATCAAGATAGAAGCATCCGCAGCAGCATTGTGCAAAGGACTTCCCGAAGGAGTCACAGAGAAAAATCACCACATCAATGCTTATTCGATTACTGCAAAGGTAATCGATGGAGATGTTATTGACCTGGGCAACAGAACACTTGAAGTGCTTCTTATTCCCGGGCACACGGATGATTCCCTGGCACTACTCGACAGGGATTCCGGCCTGTTGTGGACGGGAGACAGCTTTTATGAGGGACCCATCTGGCTGTTTTTCCCGGAAACCGATCTTGCGGCTTATGCACAGTCACTGGCGCGACTGGTGGCGCTGGTTCCTCAGTTGACAGCGCTCTTGCCGGCCCACAATACGCCAAGAGCGAGTCCCGGGATGTTGCTTGAAACTCAAACAGCACTGGAAATTGTTTTTCAGGGCAAGGCCGAACCCGTCCCGACATGGGAGGGCGTGGTGACTTTTGAGTTTGAGGGCTTCGGTTTCCTGATGAGGGAAGACTATACGACGGTTGCGGACTGAATCGACTGCTAAACCCTTTTCATTACTCACGACAAGCCAATGCGCGATACTTCTTCTCTGCTTGGTCGTATTGCCGGTGCCGCGTTACGGTCGTCAGGACGTGTAGGAGGTTTGAGTTCCGGGACGGGTGACTGAGTCAGTGGCGCGGTCCATGCCAAGTTGCACAGATGCGATGTCATCGAGGCCGCTGGCTAGTCCGTAGGCGAAGGCCCCCACGAAAGCATCGCCGGCGCCCGTCGTGTCGACGGCGGTTACTGTCTGCGCTGAAAATCGTTCCACTTTCGATGCCGGGGTCACCATGGCCACGCCTTGCTTGCCGAGCGTGACGACCAGCCGGGTGCCGGTGCGTTTCCAAAACTCCAGGATTTCTGCGTCGGTCGTTTGCTCGCCAGCCAGCAGGGCGAACTCCGTTTCATTGAGAATCAGCCAGTCGGTATTGGCGAGGAGTTCCTCCTCGAGATCGGCTGCCGGGGCGGGATTTAAAATGGTGGTGCTGCCCCTTTGGCGGGCCGTGGCAAAAGCGGCGGTGGTGACCGTCTGCGGTATTTCGAACTGACCGATCACTACCTCGAGGCGATCCAGAGAGTGGATTGCGTCTGACGCTTGCTCGATCGTCAATGCGTGGTTGGCGCCGGGGATGATGATGATGCGGTTGCTACCGTCAGCTTCCACCCATATGGAAGCGACACCACTGGCACCGGGGACGGTCTGGACGTGGCTGGTGTCGATGCCGAAGCGGGCAAAGTTTTCACGATACATTTCACCGTAAGAGTCATCACCCAGGCAGTTGACCATGGTCACGTCGGCACCCAGCAGACTTGCCATCACTGCCTGGTTCGCTCCTTTACCCCCAAAGCCCATCTGGAAGCTGTCGCCCAGCAGCGTTTCACCAGAGGTTGGTACCTGGGGAACGTAGGCCACCAGGTCGATCATGGTTGAGCCAACCACTGCAATGCATGGTTGTTGGGTGTCGGACATTTGTTTGCTTCTCGAGTGACGCAATTGGCAGACCTTATTATGGCATCATGGTTGATCGTCTACACAAACTTTGGGAGCGTGCATGAGATCCGGTAGTAAATGGCAGCAACCGATCCTGAGGTCGGTGTTGCCCGTCGTCGAGAGCTCGCGGCACGTTTCGACGTCGGAGGACGCCGTCGCATCCGTAGCCGCCTGGATGGCCTACGAGCAGTTTTCCATTGCAGACGATTCGGGAACCGGCCCGTTCGATATGGGGAACAATCCGGATCTCTTGTTTGACGTCAATCTGTTCGTTGCTGCCCTCAACTTTGCATTCACCGATTTCGATAGCAGCGTTAAATATTCCTGCGTCTATCAGGGACGCACATGGTCAGATAGTGAGGCGATGTTTGCCCGTATTCATGCAGCCATCAACGCGGGAGAAGATCTGTTTAGTGGAGAGTTTCTGGCCGCCGTGACACGGCAGGAACTGGCCCGTATCTTTACTGGAAACATTGAACTCCCGATGCTCGATGAGCGGGTGGAGATTCTCAACGAGATTGGCGCCACCCTTGTTGACCGTTACGACGGGGGCTTCCATAATTTTGTGCGATCCTGTGCTCCGGCGATGTACGCACAGGGAGATGGCCTGATGGAACGACTGATCACCGAGTTTCCGCGTTTCAATGACGTGAGTGATTACCATGGGCACGAGGTACAGTTTCACAAGCTGCCGCAACTGGCTCTGTGGTCACTGCACCGCGCGTTGCATCGGACAGGTGACTGGGCGCTCGCTGATTTGGAGGACATGACAGCTTTTGCCGACTACATTGTTCCGGTTGCGCTGCGCCTGCTGGGGATTATTGCTTATACGCCGGCACTGGAGTCCAGTATCTCTGCAGGTGAGATGATTAAGCGCGATAGCGACGAAGAGATCGAAATTCGTGCTCACACAATCTATGCCACGGCGTTGCTCACTGATGCCATCAACGAAATCCGACCTGCGGACGAGCAAGTGGTTGTCCCGCAGATCGACTTTCGTCTCTGGAACGCCTATCACGCCACTTCCTGGCCTCACCATCTGACGCGTACCGTCATGTACTGACGGGTTCGCGAGCATTTACGGCACCTGACCGGCACGCCATTTATTTCGGTAGACTCCCATGGTCGAAAGCAGCATTTTCGGAGTAGAGGATGAAGTTCTGTAGCCTCGTATGCGTTTTTCTCGCGACTGCAATGAGCAGTTACGCGGCGACGATTACGGTCAGGAACGAGAGCGGAAGCGCACTCGCGCAGGTGATGGTCAGTCGCAGCCTGGTTGAGAAGGCGGCGCTGAATCTGTCGGATGATGGCTATACGCCGCATGCGGTCAGCAACCAGGCGACTACAACGGTGACGCGATTCACCAATGCCGAAGGGGTGGTCCGATTCGGCGATGTACCGGAAGCGGTCACATACCGGGCGCGGGCACAGGGTTACGTCGATGTCACGTTCACCCGCACCGACGACGATATTGTGCTTGCGAAGATGTCTGCTGAGCAACTCATCGCCAGCTATCCCTCCAACGTGTGGCTGTCACAGATGACGTTCGGCGGTGATCTCGAACTGAAAAAGCGCTTTCAGCTCAATTGTGCGTTCTGTCACCAGCAGGCCTCGGTTTTCATGCGCAATGAGCGAACGGTAGAGCAATGGCTGGGAGTGTTTGCACGCATGAATGGCTACGGCGCCCGATTGCCCGTTGATGAACAGGAGAGAATCGCGCAGCTGTTGCAGGAGGAATACCGGTTCTTGCGCGAACATCCGCAAGTAGTGCCACAACCGCGTCAATGGGAGTCTCATCTCTCAGGCGTCGACATGACGGAATGGCCGATTGGCGACGGTTTTTCGCAAATGCATGATTTTCTGTTGCATCCCAATGGCAATGTGTATGTCGGCGATAACCTGTTCGACCGTATTTACGAAGTGAACCCCGTTAGCGGAAAATACACGGTCTACAAAGTGCCGCATCCCGAGGATGCAAGACTCGGTGGCATTCTGGGTAATCGCTTTAGTGTGTTTCCGAAAATGAATAACTACATGGGTGTGCACTCGTTCGCCTATTCCAAAAAAGACGGTCACATTTTCATCACGCCATCCATGCAGCAGGCCCTGCTTGAATTCAATCCGGATACGAAGGAGTTCACGACGCACTGGATGCCCGAAGGTTTCTATCCGCATACGATTCGCATCGACCAAAAGGATCGGGTCTGGTTTACGCTGGCCGTTTCATCCCAGGTCGCCATGTTTGACCGGAGCAAGGAAGAGTTTCATTTCTACGATCTGCCTGCGCGCAGTTTCAAGGAATGGTTCATCATCAATGCTTTGCCGCTGATTTTCTGGTTGGATCCGGAGAACCGGCCCATTCCGGATCCCGACCGGGCAGGTACCGGTCTTCCAATGCCTTACGGGATTGACATTGCGTCGGATGGCATTGTCTGGGCGACACGGCTTTACGCCAACGATATTGCCCGCATTGATCCGGAAACTGAAGAAGTCACGATGATCGATTTCCCCTACCAGGGACCGAGACGATTGCGCGTCGATGCGGATGACAATCTGTGGATCGTCGCGTTTCAGGATTCGCTGCTGGTGAAATACGATCCGGTCAACGAGAGATTCACTGCTTATGATTTGCCGGTTATCAATGAAATTCCCTATGCACTCAATGTGGACAAAGACCGTGGTGTCGTATGGGTTACCGGTAACCAGTCCGACACCCTGCTCTCGTTCGATATCGAAACAGAAAACTGGAAAGTCTACCCACTGCCGCGGCAGCGATTCTTTACACGCGATATCGAAATCTCTGCAAAAGATGGTGCCGTCTATACCACCAATTCGCATTTTCCGACCTGGCAATCGGAAGGTGGTCAGCCGACATTGCTGCGCATTGCGCCGCTAAAGGAAGTTGTCTCCGGCAAGGCCGAACAATAAATCATGCAGCGTGGATTCCGGCTGATTTTAGCGGCCCTTATTCTTGAAAGCGCCGGCGCAGCAGATGACGGCTGGTTGTACTACGGCGGCGATCAGGGCGGACGGCATTACTCCGACGCGTCACAGATAAATACGGAAAATGTTGCGCGTCTGCAGGTTGCCTGGATTTTTCGCAGTGGAGATGTCGAGACCTTTGGCGAGGAGATGGAGAACACCTCCGGACAAAGTACTCCGATCCTGCTGCCCGAGGTCGCCGGCGGATCCCTGGTGTATTGCACGCCTTTCAATCGAATCATCGCGCTGAGCCCCGAGAGCGGCACGCGACGCTGGCAATTCGATCCGCTGATCGATCATCGGGGAGACCGACCATTTCGCTGCCGCGGTGTGAGCTACGCCGAAGAACTGAGGGTTGCTGCTGACAGCCATTGCCGGCACCGGATTTACACAGCGACACATGACCGCCGCTTATGGGCGGTGGACGCAATCGATGGCACTCCGTGCACCGATTTCGGTGAATACGGATTCGTCCAGCTTTTTGGAGAAGAAGGATATGTTCCCGGCGACGTCAGTACAACTTCGGCACCGGTTGTCGCCAATGGCATCGTCGTGGTGGGCTCCTCCGTCATCGACTTCACCCGCCTGAAGACCCCGCGGGGGACAGTCAATGCGTATGACAGTCAGAGCGGAGAACTGCTGTGGCAGTTTGATCCATTGCCTGGTGCTCCAGACAGTGGCGGCGCGAATGTCTGGGCACCCATGTCGGTTGATGCAGCGAACGGGCTGATCTATCTGCCGACCGGTGCACCGTCACCTGACTATTACGGGGTTCATCGTCCCGGCAATAATCTTTATGCAAATAGTGTTGTGGCGGTGGAGCTTGCGACTGGAAAAGTTCGCTGGTATTTTCAGCATGTAAGGCACGACCTTTGGGACTACGATTCCCCGGCGCAACCTGTCCTGTTCACCTGGCGCAAGGACGGGCAGTCCGTGCCTGCATTGGCTCAGCTCACCAAGCAGGGTTTCGTTTTTGTCTTCAACCGACTCACCGGCGAACCCCTGTGGGAAATCACGCAGCAACCCGTGCCACCCTCGCTGATCGCCGGTGAGCAAACCGCAGTCACGCAACCGAAACCCATCGCGCCGCCGCAGTTGCTGGACCCGAACCTGACACCGGATCAGGCCTGGGGTATTACCCCATGGGACAAAAAGGATTGCGCCCGCCAGATCAGTGAGCTCGTGAATCTCGGCAATTTCACGCCATTGAGCGAGCAGCTCACGTTGATGTTCCCGGGCAGTCTTGGTGGTGCGAATTGGGGTGGTGGTGCACTGCTCGGAGACACGGGAGTGTTGCTCGTCAACATCAACAACGTGCCGTTCAGTGGGCGGTTGATTCCGACTCTGAAGAATGTGTCACCTGCAGACGAGAAACAGGACCAGCCGAGTGCGGGGCAACGCATGCAGGTGACAATGCAGGGAAGCGGCTACACGGTGGACATAGGCGCCCTGCAATCATCGCTGGGTATCCCTTGCAACGCACCACCGTGGGGTAAGGTTGTTGCCGTCGACCTGTTGCGGGGCCGGATTGACTGGGAGGCCCCACTGGGCTCCGTGCATGAACTGGGGCCGATAAATTCGCCATTTCAGATCAACCTCGGCACGCCGAACCTGGGGGGTGGAATTGCCACGGCCGGGGGGCTGTTTTTTATCGGCGCCACAATGGATCGACTGATTCGAGCGTACGATACCGCGAGTGGAGAGGTTCTCTGGGATTTCGAACTGCCGGTAGATGCGACGGCAACGCCGATGACCTATGTCTATAAGGGCCGTCA
The DNA here is from genome assembly GCA_022563505.1 of Pseudomonadota bacterium. Classification (GTDB taxonomy): domain Bacteria; phylum Pseudomonadota; class Gammaproteobacteria; order Steroidobacterales; family Woeseiaceae; genus JAADHU01. Next base: position 7,643 of record JADFNG010000065.1, read on the forward strand.
GTATGTCATTATCAATGCCGGTGGCCACCACATGTTCAACAGGGGTTACGGTGACTATCTTTTCGCTTTCGCGCTTGCGGACAAGAAGTAGACGCCATTGAAGAAATTCTTACTCATTGTAACTGTGTTGTTGGTGTTGGCGTTTGTCGCCACCAGTGAACGCTTGCCAGTCAGGGAAAAACTCGTCAGGAGTATGCAGGCGTTTGCGATGCGCCACGCGGATCAGTTGCCGCTGGCACGCATTGGCGCATACCTGTTTGACAAGAACTGTGCCTCTTGCCACGACAATCCTGCAATGAATGCGCCGACCCGTGAAGTGTTGTCGCAGCAGTCGCGTGAAAGCCTGATGATAACGATGGAATTCGGCAAGATGCAGCCGATGGCGGCACACCTGAGCAAACAGCAACGCGGCCTGATTGCACTTTACCTCGGTGGCGATGGAGAGGATCAGTATGACTGGGTCGCGGAGATGCAATGCCAGCAACCGGGCAGTGATGAACAGCAATCCTTTGTCAGCAACTGGGGGTTCGGGCCGGAGAACCGGCGCTATGTTGACTCAGCGTTGGCCGGTATTAATCGTGACAATGTTGCAACGCTGGAACTTGCCTGGAGCTATGCGTTCCCCAGGGTAACTGACATGCGTTCGCAACCGGCGATTCTGGGCGACACAATTTTCATTGGAGACAAAGCCGGCAGGTTGTACGCCCTGGATCGATTCAGCGGTTGCATTCGCGCCCATACCAAGGTGTTGAGCGGCATTCGCTCCGCACTGACTCTGGCGAAGCTGAGCAACGGAAAAACCTTGTTGATTTTCGCGGATTCCCTGGCAACTCTGTTTGCCATGGATCCAGACACTCTGGAAATAGCCTGGCAGAAACCGGTGGGCATCTCGGATTACTCGGTTATTTCGGGGTCGATCAGCTATTACCATGATCGCCTGTTCGTGCCGATTTCATCGTACGAAAGTGCTGCTGCCGGCAGTCCCAACCATGCCTGTTGCACCTCGCACGGTGCGGTAATTGCAATGGATGCCGCGAGTGGCGACATCGAGTGGACCTGGCATGCGACGGAAGAAGCCGTGCTGCAAGGCATCAATAGTGACGGCAATGAGCAGTTTGGGCCATCAGGTGCTTCTGTATGGGCAACGCCCGCCATTGATGAGAAGCGCAAGCGCATTTATTTCGGTACCGGCAATAACTTTTCACACCCGGCTTCAAGCACCAGCGATGCAATTATTGCGCTGGACATCGATACGGGCAACCTGGTGTGGAAGTTTCAGGCGGTTTTTGGCGACGTGTGGAATGGCGCCTGTTTAAATGGCGGCGCGAATTGCCCGGAGAATGCGGGTGAAGACTTCGACTTTGGCAGTTCGGTCATTATTGCCGACCTGCCGCAGGGCAAGCAATTGCTGCTGGCCGGCCGCAAATCCGGTGAGGTGTTTGCTCTGGATCCGGATCCGGAGGGCATGGAAGGAAGCGTACTGTGGCGCAATCGAATCAGTCAGGGCACGTCCAATGGCGGCATCCACTGGGGCATGGCACTTGCGGGTGATGCATTGTTTGTGCCTGTTTCCGACCCCGAACGGGACGATCCCGACTACACGCCGCGTCCGGGACTGACCGCTATGGATATCGGCAATGGTGAGATTCTTTGGGAGAGGCTGCTTGAACGCGATTGCGATTATGACTATTCCAGCAAGCCGCTGATCGGCCTGGAAAACACACGTTCAGGAAATCGCCAGGATTCCCCTGAGCAATATGCATGTTCTTTCTATTTCGGCCTGTCAGCCGCCGTAACGGCCACGCCGGAGCTGGTCTTCGGCGGCGGTCTCGATGGGAGCATCCGGGCCTATGATGCCGAAACAGGGGAGATACTGTGGCAGGTGAAAACCGCAATACCGTTTGCTGCCTCGAACGGTATCGAAGGTCACGGTGGCGCCATCGATGTTGCCGGCCCGTTGCTGGCAAACGGCTGGCTATACGTCCTGTCCGGCTACAGCATGTTTGGTCAGCTCCCCGGCAACATGTTGCTTGCCTACCGGGTCAGCACAGGGATGTGATTTTCTGCGCAAAACGACCGCGCAGAAGCAGGGCGTATGGCGTCTGCTGAAAATACCGCACCATCCACAGCCGTGTCACAGGATTCTCATCGGGTGCACGGCATTCGAACGTGAAGCCTGAGGCATTCTAATGCACAAGGAACAGTGAGGATGACCTTCATCATCGACAGGTAGTGTGACCCGTATCGCGTTTGTCGGCTGCATGCTTTGATATTGTTTCCATAATATCGAGGCGTTTTATTCGTGAGAGTAACGGTTGGCTGCCAGCGAACATGGAATCAAAATTAAGAAAGATAGACGTAGATGGTTTGCGAATCGGCATGTATGTCTCGCAGCTTGATCGCTCGTGGCTGGAAACACCCTTTCTCTTTCAAGGTTTCTTCATTCGCAACACGGGTGAAATCGAAGAACTGCGGCGCTATTGCGACTATGTGGAAATTGACATTGAGGAGTCTGATGCGAAGCTGATGGATTCTCTGGCCCCCGAGGCCTCGGCGTCCAGTTCAACAATCTATGCAGCCACGTCAGAACGAAGTGCTTCGATCTGGCAACGCTTGCTGCGTTTCTTAAGCGGCAAGAAATCAGACGCCCCGACACAGTGCCTGCCCGGTGAGTTTTATAAAGACACCGCAAGTACAGCAGATGAACTCGTCGTTGCCAAAAGCGTGCATTCCGGTGCTCTTGAGCAACTAATGAATGTGCTCGATTCGATCCGGCGAGGCGACACCATTGCCATGCCAGACCTTGAGGTCGTCACAGGCGCTATGGTTGATAGCGTCCTGCGCAATAGTACTGCGATGTCACTTCTGGTTCGCATGCAGGAAAAAGGTGATTACACGAGCTCGCATTCACTGTCTTCGTCCATTTGGAGTCTTGTTTTCGGTCGTCACCTCGGTCTGGATCGCGAGTCGCTTGCTGCGGTCGGACTGGGCGGACTGCTTCTGGACGTCGGCAAAACGAAGCTGCCGGATCAGTTGCTGAACAAGAAGGGCACGCTTACGGATGTCGAGCGGGCGCACATGAATACTCACGTCGAACTCGGCCTGGAACTCATTCGCCAAGCCGGTAGTGTTGACAGCCGTGTTCTGGATATGGTGGCAACACATCATGAGCGATTTGACGGTTCCGGTTATCCGAGAGGATGGAAGGGTAATCAGATTCCGGTGTTTGGCCGAATCGGTGGCATCGTGGATTCCTATTCTGCGATGACCAGCGACAGACCCTATGCAAACGCCATGTCTTCATACGATGTGATGCGAGAATTCAAAGCTCTGTCCGACAAGCACTACCAGGCGGAGATGGTCGAGCAATTCATTCAGGCCATCGGCATATTTCCTGCTGGCACGCTGGTCGAATTAAACACCGGCGAGATCGGCGTGGTCCTGAAGGAGCATCAGGCCACTCGGCTACAGCCTGAAGTGGCCGTGATCCTGGATGCGGACAAGCAGCCGAAGGGCAACTACAAAGTCATTGACTTGAGAAACCAGGGAGAGCCGTCGCCAACTGTCTGGATTGAACGTGGCATCGAACCCGGTGTTTACAATATCGATCCCAGCGAGTTTTTCCTCTGACAAGCCGATGCAAATTCAGGAACTCAATCTAACCGATGCTGCCGTTTACGAGCGCGAGATCCAGAGGAGGATCGAGGAGCCAGACGCGCAGCTTTCTGTTTTTGTTGTCGACATGGGCGGTATCAGCAAGATTTTCGCTCGATCGGGACAGGAAGCCAGCACTTCATTTCTGACTATCGTCGCCAAGTTGCTGGTGAGAATTTGCAGGCAGGATGACAAAGTCTGCCGCATTGGCGATACCGCATTTGGCATTATCTTACAGGGCGTCACGTCACCGGTCCTTCTGCAACTTGCAGCCGAAAAAATCATCCGCTTGTATGACGCGGCGATCAGCGAAATGGATGTCGCATTTCAGGTAAAAGTTTGCATTGGAATCGCGAGCTACCCGGAACACGCGAATGATGCCAGGGCATTAATGCATAACGCGAGGCTGGCTGTTGAAGCGGCGCACTCGAAAGGTGAGCCGTACCTTTTCTATTCGCCGGATGCAGTTGCGACGCTATCGATGCAGTGGGATCTGCAAGCAGACCTCGCGGCGGCAATCCAAAGCAATGCGCTGGAGCTGTTTTATCAACCGAAAGTCTCGGTTTCGACCGGTCGCGCGGTCGGTGCGGAAGCGCTTTTGCGCTGGAATAACGGCGAACATGGAGCTGTACCGCCCGGCGTATTCATTCCTGTCGCGTGTGAAATCGGCAAGATTAACGAATTGTCGAGGTATGTGCTGACTACGGCACTTCGAAATGCTGCGGAGTGGCCGCGGACTGACGAGCGATTAAGTGTGTCGATTCATCTGGAATCGGAAACCGTGCAGGATACGGATATCGATGAAATAATTTCGAACAGTCTTTCCATATGGGGGTCTGACAACATTGACCTGATGCTGGAGATCACTGAATCGGCTCTGGTCGCCGATTCAAAGTCAGATTTTCAGCGCCTCCATTCGCTTCGCTCAATGGGCGTCGGAATTTCAATTGATGATTTTGGCAGCGGCTTCTCATCCTTGTCCTATTTCAAGAACATACCGGCAACCGAACTCAAGATTGACAAATCATTTGTCAATAACATGTGCGAGTGCGATAAGAGTCGAAGCCTGGTTGAAACAATTATCACCCTCGCTCATCGATTCGATCTGATCGTTGTAGCTGAAGGCGTTGAGACCCTGGAGGAATTCAACATGCTTGCCGAAATGAACTGCGATGTCGTTCAGGGATTCCATATTGCCGAGGTCATGTCGCACGAAGAATTCTGCCGATGGCTGGAAAACCAGTGACCTGTGAGGCACACGGGTAGCACGAGCGAGGTTTGTATACGTACGCCCTATAGAATCAATAGGTACTGATAAGTTAACTTCATCGGATAAGTGTAACTTGGCAAATTTTCATCAGGCCACTGCTCCTAAGATTTCGGTAGTGCTTAGCCCTAACGAGATGCCTGCCAAGAACGTATCGCTGTAACCACGGTGTTGCTGTTTGAGTCGACGAGCGTATCGAGTGCCAAACTTGATCCACCCGAGTCTGATGGTTGCGTCGCTGACACTAATGCCTCGTTCGGCGAGCAGGTCTTCGAGATCACGAAAGCTTAGGTTGCATCGATGCTAGAGCCAAACCGCGTAGCTGATGATGTCGGCAGGAAATCGGTGGCGCTTATAAGTCATCATCAGCGGATTGTCGATTAGCAGCAGTTAACTTGTCAGTACCCGGCGATGTACATCAGCAACCCGGACCTGTGTTCCGTCGCGATCACTGATCCGGAAGATGTTCAAAAACAGGCAGCGGCATTCCACGGTCCCGCACTGTGTCTATAGCCTATGACATTTATTCAGAGTCTTGCGATTCATCGTCAAGATTCAGGAACCAATAATTGCAGGAATAGTCACGCCGGAATTCAATATCCATCGCATGGCAATGAGACCTGCTGCCCTTTGCCATGCTATGGATACCCATCCAGCCTGGAAGAAAACACAGAAAAATGGACGCCCACCCGTTAAATCGAAAATGGGTCGGCGTCCTGATCCCTGCGGACAAATTCTAGTAGTTGCCGGGACTTCTTCCGCACGGTGTCATGGAATGTCGTGCCAGACGATTTCGACGACCTCGCCTCCTTTGACCTTGCAATCGACCGTATACCTCTGGTCCGCGAACGTCATTTTATAGGTAAGCGTCCGAAGCTTGGAGCCCCGTTCCGATTTGAACCTGAAAATGGCACCGTCGTATCGACGATCTGATTCAGCCTTGAACGCTGTCTGGCACAGTTTGAGATCATCCTGTATGCCTCTTGCCAGCGCCGAACCGGTAACAGACAGGGCGAATAAACAAGCGATAATGGTTAGATTCCTGCGATATTTCATGGGGTTGTATCCTATTGGTTGAGTGAATTAGTGTTTTCTTGTTGTAGCTGATTTGGCTGCTGCTATCTGCGAATCACCGGATGCTGTGTCCTCGGCTATCGTGATCGACCTTTTCTTGCAATGGAAATTAGCTTATCCTGTGCGTACATAATCGTAAACGCGTAAATTTGCGTGGTGGCTAGGCAATTATGCACGAGATAAATTGGGACGATATTCGTTATTTCCTGGCGGTGATTGAGGCGGGATCCGTTACAGCCGCCGCGGCCCAGCTGGGCGTTAATCACAGCACGGTGTCTCGGCGCGTGAGCGCGTTTGAGGCCGTACTCGGGACCCGACTTTTTGATCGGGAAGCTAATGGTTGGGCTATAACCTCGGACGGTGAAAACCTGCTGCGCTCAGCGAATGACATGGCTGAATCCGTTCGTAGCCTGCGACGCAAGGTCGAAGGGGCGGACAAATCATTGAGCGGCTTGATTCGCATTACCGCCCCGGACCTGTGCTTTCAGCACCTGACTGGATCGCCGCTCAAAGCGTTTTCCAAGAAATATCCCGACATTCAACTGCAATTGTTCGCCACCAACGAAGTCCTCGATCTTGCTTACGGCGACTCTGATATTGCGCTGCGAATCACAGACGATCCGCCGCCAAACCTGGTCGCAGATCGTTTAGCGACGGTAGCGTATGAAATATACGGATCAGATGAGTTGCGGCAACAATTGCAAGAAGCCAAGCATGCAGTACCGGCGGTGACCTGGATTGGCGATGGAAAGTCCATTCCGCCCTGGATATCTAATAATTCTGCGAATATTCAGGTCAAATACCGAGTTAGCAACGTTGAGACCATGCTAGAGTTTGCCCGGCAAGGCATCGGGATTGCTCAATTGCCGTGCGTTGTAGGGGATACCGAACCGAATGTCCGACGGATTCCCGATATGGTTGCACAATCGGGTAGTGGCTTGTGGATTCTGAGCCATGTGGATCTGAGACTGACTGCGCGTGTGCGCATATTTCGGGACTTCATGAGAACGGCGTTTGAGCCGTTAGTTCCGCTCATTGAAGGCGATCGACCGATGTCTGGGGTTAGCTGAAACCATTACGCCGCCAGTCCTTTGCAACGGATGCGGCCAGGGCACCAGCAGCGCCGGAATTATTCGCCCCGGTTCGATATATTCACGTGGACAACGCGAATTTTATTGGGGGCACGATGTCTGATCTGAAAACACGACGTCCATATCGAATCTCCTCAATGACGGTAATCGATACCTTGTAGACGCAGCAACCCGCGCTTTATACAACTGGTATTTTTGATGAGGAGGTGTGGGAGCTGCGAAGAGGGTACGCAAAGGCGATCCTAAAATAATCTAATTATGAAAGAAGCTTGGGAAGTGGATCAAGGGAACTCAATGTTCACAAAAGCATTTATTGAGTCGATTGATAGTACCTCGAATGCAGACTCTCCTGTCTTTCTTGGTGTGGAAAGCTAGCCGGGTGCCCAGAGAAGAAGAAAGATATCGCCGTTTGTAAGACTCAAGAAGATTCAAAACGAACATGATGAGATCGGCATATAACATGAAGTTTAAGTCGCTCCTTGCAGTGACTCGGACAAGTTGCTTCGCAACTTGCCGCTAACTAGGTGTTATGTGGCAATTGTCTTATCCCAGAATCTATGCGTTTTAATCGAACTTGACAGCAAGGCATCGAAATATGATCGAAACTGAAAAAATTGTACGTATCTTTCATGAATCTTGGGATATGCGGAATCCTGATCGGGGCGCAACAAAGCGTCACGCCTTTTGCAAACGCGAAAGTCGCGCCTCTTTTCTGCGCCGCTGAACTTAGGCGTTAATGACCCTACACCATGGTTCTGAGCGAATTTGAAACAAAGCGGTACGAACAGCTCGTTCAACAATACGTTGAAGGCCGACGACCGCCACCTAACATTCGTGCGCAACTGGATTTAGGATATCGGGTCAAAGACCAGAGCGTCGAAATATTCGAGATTCGCCCGGTATGGAGAGGCGCCCCTGGCGAGAAAATGGAGCAACCAGTAGCAAAGGCCACCTTTGTAAAAAGCCGCGGTGTCTGGAGAGTTTTTTGGCAACGTGCAGATTTGAAGTGGCAC
>JADFNG010000066.1 GCA_022563505.1 Pseudomonadota bacterium
TGTTGATGAAGAGCCGGCAAGTGCTGCCAGGGGAATCAAAATCGCTGTTATTGGCCGTCCCAATGTCGGCAAATCCAGTCTGTTGAACGCCCTCGCCGGGCGGGTGGGGGCGGTGGCATGGGCAGTGGTGGTGACAGCACTGGCGGCGGCGCCATGGGTGGCATGCCAGGCGGTGGTGCCGGCGGTTCCGGTGATATGACCGGTGGCGGCGGTGCCGATGCGAATTGTGGCGATGACATGCCGGGCGGTACAGGAGGCATTGCGGGTGGGGATCCTTCTGCAGCCTGTGGTGGCGCCGGCGGCGTCGGGCAGTACCCAGGCGAATCGGCCGCAGAACGCAAGGCACGGCTCGAAGGGACGCTCGAGGATTCTGTCGGTGGCTTCGATGAAGTCCTGGCGGAAGAGCAACGAGAAATTTCAACGGTTGGCCGCAATACAGAAGGCTTCGGCGGCGGACAAGGTGGTGGAGGCCGCGGTGTGGGTCTCGGCAAACAGGCGACCGGTGGCGTGCGCGGCAGTGGTGAAGTCGCGGACACGGGAACTGCTGGAGGAGGAGGTGGACCGTCGCCCAGTGTGAGTGGCATGAGCGAGGCTGACAGAAAAGCGAGAACCCCGGATGATATTCCCGATCTCGTCAGTGAAGACATTGTTGCGAAGCAGTTGCGCGAAGCCGCGCTGTCGGAGGAAGATCCCAAGCTGCGCGAACGGTTGTGGGAAGAGTATCGTAATTACAATAACCTCTAGACCCCACTCAATTTCTGACTAGAGTGACAACCGCGAAAAACGGAAAAGAATTCGTATGAAAAAAACGCCAATCCTGCTGGTATTGATATCACTGCTGTGTTCCGCCTGCACCGTATCGCAAGTGATGACCGCGGAAAAAACCCAGCTGGATATCGCCACTCTCAATGTTTCTGAAAATCTGCTGCTTGATATCGGTGTCGTAAAGTTCGATCCAGGCATACCGAACGGCAATGACCCAAAAAAGACGGGCATTTATCCGGAATTGCGCGAGGCCGAATCGCGTTACCTCCCGTATCACATCAAGACCACATTGCAGAGCACAGGCTACTGGGGTGCCGTCCGCGTGGTGCCGAATCGCAGTGTGTATTCGGATGTCATCCTGAGTGGCCTGATCAGGCGCTCCGATGGCGAGTACGTTTCATTGAAGGTGAAAGCGGAAGATATTACGGGGCGCGAATGGTTTGAGAGAACCTATGAGACGCAGACGGGAATCCGTTCGTATGCGGGGAACAGGGACAGAAGTCAGGATCCGTACCAAAAAGTGTTTAACGATCTTGCCAACGATCTGCGCGCATACGCGGCGACACTGACACCCAAAGAAATTCTGGCCATCCGGCAGACATCCGAGCTCATGTTTTTTGGGGACATGGCGCCCTCAGCTTTTGGCGAGCACCTGAGTACGGATAAGCATGGCATGGTGTCACTGGTGCGACTGCCGGCGGAGAACGATCCGATGGTTGCTCGATTGCGTCAGATCAGGGAACGCGATCGGCTGGTGGTTGACACACTTAATGAGCACTACGCGAATTTCTATTACGGCATTGCGTTGCCCTACGAGGGTTGGCGCAAGAAGGCTCGTGAGAACGCAGTGATCATCCGGCAGACAAAACGATCGGCGACCCTGCGTGCGCTGCTGGGTGCCGCCGTTACCGTCGGTGCGATGAAAATGGATACGCGCAGCTCCAGCCGTTCTCGCGCCTACACCAAACGCGTGGTGCAAACTGTCGGCATTGATCGTGGTATCAAGTCGATCATCAGCGCGTGGCAATTGCGCAAGACCGTCAACATATATCGTGCTGAAATTGGCGAGCTTGCCGAGTCGTTTAGCGCCGAGGCCGCACCATTGATTGTGCGCGTGGAAGGTGAAACGCGCAGGCTGACGGGGACGGCGGAGGCGCAATACGAGAGCTGGCGCAAGCTGATCAAGGAAATTTACCAGATCGAAACGGGATTCTCCGAGGTGGTCGATGTCGGCGTGCCCTCCCGCTCCCCACAGCCCGCCGGCTGAGCCAGCCACGATTCATGCGGGAACTGCAAGTAGCTGCGCGACTGGCGAGCCGGTACGTGCTGATTCGCCGACTCGGACACGGCGGGATGGCGGAAATCTGGCTGGCGCGAGATGAAAGAGCCGGGACCCTCGTCGCCCTGAAATTTCTCAATGCCGATCGGGCCGACCAGCGAGCCAGTATTGACGCATTCCATAAGGAATGGGTGATCGGCAGCCGATTGATGCATGCGCACATCGGCCGCGTGTTCGAATACCACGACGAACCGGACGGCCCGTTTTACAGCCTGCAGTACATCAACGGTCCCGATATCGGAGTACTCGCTAACGAGAGCCTGCAAGATGCGCTGCCACCGTTTGGCATGCTGGCAGACGCATTGCGTTATGCGCATGGCAAGGGTCTGGTGCATCGTGATATCAAGGCCAGCAATGTGTTGCTGGACGAACGCGGCGTGCCGCACCTGATCGATTTCGGTATTGCAGCGGAAGTAGACAGCCCGTCAGTGAGGGGTGTCGGTTCAGCCATCGCGGCCAGTCCCGGACAGCACGAGGGGAGGCCGCCGCAAGCGGCCGATGATGTTTTTTCCCTGGGCATCTTGATGCATGAAATCCTGACGGGCGGACCGCCAGCGCGGGGGGCTGCGGAGCAGACCATGCGTCGTGCGGATGGGCGGGAGGACGTGCCGGCATCGATACAGGATCTCGTGCGGCGGATGCTCGCTCCTGATGCAGATATGCGTCCATCGGCCGAGTCGATTATGAAGCAGCTGGAAGCGGCGGGCTTCCCCCCGGGACCTGCCAGGACGATCGCCAGAGCCGCGGGCAGTGATGCCGAAACGGATGCAACGCAGTCCAGGATTGAATCGATTCGCCCCCGTCCGCAACGCGCAAGTGGCGCAGCGGGGTCGCTCGCGTCGGAGGAGGACAAGAGGGGCTTGCGGCCCAACGTCGTTTTCGCCGCGCTCGGCGTTCTGCTGGTGTTGTTTGTGGGTGTTATTTTTGTGTTGCCGAATGCCGTGGACAAAGAGGATCGTGCGATCCCTGCCAATTCTCTGCGCGATAACGCACTTGTCGAACAGCCAAAACCTGGCGATGATATCGGCACAGAAATCGTCAGTTCTGAGCAAGAAGCCGGATTCGGTGAGAATCCCGGTGCGAACAGCACGGATGAGGCGGTACGCACGAGGATTGCCACCGATAACGCGCTGGGGGACCTCCTGTCGCAGCTCGAGCGGCTTAAGTATCGAGGCATAGAACGTTGGGGTGGCCAGCTTTATCTTGATGTGCTCGATATTTATGTCGAGGGCGACGAGGCCTATCTCAGCAAGAACTATGGCACGGCCGGTGATCGTTACCGCAAGGCGACCAAACTGCTTGATCCTTTTTACGCTCAGATCGATGCGGAATTCGACCAGAGTCTGAGCGCCGCGAAGGCTGCATTCGCTGCCCATGATTTCATTGAGGCCATTCGCCTGTATGACCTGGCTCTCGCGATTACGCCCGGACATCGTGAAGCCGAACGGGGACTCAAACGTGCCGTCAATCTTGAAGCGGTTTTGCAATTGATGGAGCAGGGATTGCAATACGAAGGGGAGCTTGCACTGGCGGCGGCAAAACTGGCTTTCGAGAAAGCGCAGGCACTCGATTCTGCGTGGCAGCCTGCAACCGCCGCACTTGTGCGTATCCGGAAAACGATTGAGCAGGCGGCATTCGATGCACGCATGTCCGAAGGTCTGGATGCGATGGTAACGATGGATTACGAAACAGCGCGCGCTGCGTTTAATGCGGCCAAATTGATGAAACCGGCATCACGCGAACCGATCGACGGCCTGCTGCAGGTTGACCAGGAAATCCGGCTGGTGAGTATTCGCACCATGGAGGCAGAAGCTCAGGTGCAGGAGTCCGACGAACAGTGGGAGTCCGCGGTGACGACCTATCAAGCCTTGCTCGAGGTTGACGGCGATTTGCAGTTTGCCCAGGAGGGGCTCGCTCGGGCCAACGCGCGGGCCAGGGTGCATCGTGTTCTGAACGACTATCTTACGGACCCCGATGCCTTGAATGACCCTGTGACTTTGCAAAAGGCGACGCGCATGCTGCTGGATGTAACGCGAATGCAACCCATGGGCCCGCGTCTCGAAGATCAGAAAAAAGAGCTGTCCATATTACTGAAGCGAGCGGCCACGCCGTTGCCAGTCCGTCTGATTTCCGACAATCTGACGGAGGTTTCCGTCTACAAAGTGGGTAGACTGGGTCGTTTCACGGCGCAGGATCTCAGTTTACGACCCGGAGTCTATGTCGCAGTGGGGATTCGGCCAGGTTATCGTGACGTCCGCCTGGAATTTCGTGTTTCTCCGGAGATTGAATCAAAGCCGATCGTCGTGCAATGCGAGGAAGCGATTTGAAGATCGATGCTGTCGTCATCCGGGACGCTGAAGGAGAACGCCGGTTATCACTCAGTGATCTGCCGCTGCGATTCGGCACGGGAAGCGATTGTGAGGTTCGCCTGCCGGGTCCTGGAAGCACTGCGGTTGTGTTACTGGATGCGCTCGACGGCCAGGCTTTCATGCAACCGCTCGGTCGAGGTAACGCGGTGACACTCAATGGAGAACCGCTGACCGCATCGCGGCGTCTGCAAGATGGCGATGAGCTGGCCTATTTCGGCACACGCATTGTCGTCACCTCCGGGGACAAGACACTGTTCCTCGATGTACGGTTGGAAGACAGTGCCTACATCACCAAGCCACCGGATGTGCCAGCTGAAGGGCTATTGGCCGAGGAAACCATTGCACCGACGGCCTTTCAGCGCGCCGCCAGCATGGGGGCCACGGACAAAAAGTCCACGGCGCACCGCTGGCAAGCTGCCGTCGGTGCCGCCATAGCCGTATTGGCGATCCTCTCGTATTTCATGTTCACGTCCAAATCGATTCGATTTGAGGTGCAGCCGGTTGCCGCTGATACGCTGGAGATCAGCGGCGGCTGGTTTCGCATCTCGCTGGCCGATCGAGTGTTGTTGCGGGAAGGAAATTACACCGTTCGTGTGCGCTCAAAAGGCTATTACGACACCCATCAGAGTTTTCAGGTGGATGCCACGCCGAGCCGAACGATATTGATCGAAATGCGCAAGTTGCCAGGCTTTCTTACGGTTGCGACGGTTCCCTTCATTGACGCGCTGGTCACGATCGACGATACGATTATAGGGCAAGCGCCATTCGGACCCATCGAACTTGAGCCGGGCACACATTCAATCACGGTCAGTGCCGCGCGATATCTGCCGTTTGCGGACAAGCTTGTCGTCCCGGGGCTTGGACGCAAGCAAGTTGTGGGCGTGCAGTTGGTGCCAAGTTGGGCGAATGTTGATATTTCATCCAACCCGAGCGGCGCCACGGTTCTTCAGGGACAGACCGAACTGGGCAAGACACCGTTGCGACTGGAACTGCAGGAAGGCTCACATGATTTAACCGTGGTGCATATGGGTTTCAGGCCCTGGGACGGCATCATAGAGGCGCGCGCAAATGTCGATCAGGTCGTGCCTCTCATTCAGCTGATGCCGGCCAATGCACGCTTGACGGTGAACTCGATACCACGAGGTGCAAACGTCACGGTCAACGGGCGCTATCGTGGACAGTCACCGATAAAGCTCGATTTATCCCCGGATATTGATTATCGCATCGGCCTGTCGAAGGCAGGCTATGGATCCACGGTCAGGCAAGTACGCTTGCGTGCCGCGGCATCGGAGTCGATCACCGTGGACCTGTCGGCCCGCATTGGAAAGGTGACCATCGCAGCAACGCCCAAAGATGCCGAGATTCTTATCGACGGTCGCGTGCGCGGTACCGGCACAATGACTTTCGACCTGTCGTCGGCGCCGCACGATATTGCAGTTCAGAAAGACGGTTATGTGTCCTTCAAGCGCAGCGTTACGCCGCGTCCGGGCTATCCGCAAAAAATTCAGGTACGACTCTTGAGTAATGAGGAGGCGCGTTTGCGCAGCGTTGCATCGACCATGACGAATTCCAACGGGCAGGTGTTACGCCGCGTAGAGCCCGGAGGATTCACGATGGGCGCATCACGCCGCGAGCAAGGGCGACGTGCCAATGAAGTCCTGGTCCCGGTTAGCTTGACCAAGCCCTTTTTTATTGGTGCGAAAGAGGTGACCAACAAAGAATATCTCCATTTCAGGCGAGACCATATTTCCGGTGACGGTGTGCACGCGTCACTGGCAGCCAACAATAATCCGGTGGTAAGCATCAGTTGGTCCGATGCGATTGAGTATTGCAACTGGCTGAGTGCCGAGGAAGGTTTGACACCTGCTTACAAGAAACGCTTCGAAAAGTGGGAAATGGTGACGCCGACACCGAATGGTTATCGTCTGCCAACGGAAGCGGAATGGGCCTGGGCAATACGTTACCAGGCTCGCAGTGGCGCACCTACGTACGCCTGGGGCAATCGTCTGCCGCCGCGCAGAGACAGTGGCAATTATGCGGGCCGGTCAGCGCGGGGCCTGGTGCCATCAGTATTGCCCGGCTATGACGATGGTTATGCTTCAACGGCGCCCGTGGGTTCGTTTCCTGCCAATGTTCTCGGCATCCATGACGGCAGTGGTAATGTTGCCGAATGGATTCAGGATTACTATTCCGTACCGCAACCCGGGCAGACCGACGCCGTCATTGACCCAACAGGACCGAAGCGCGGTGCGCAGCATGTCATTCGCGGCTCGAGCTGGCGGCATGCCGGAATCACGGAACTCAGGAGCAGCTATCGTGATTTTGGCAGTAAGGGGCGCATCGATGTTGGCTTTCGTATTGCGCGTAACGTTAATTAGGCAAGCTCTGATGGTAATTTTTTCGTCTGGCTGCTGTCCAAACCGATGTGGGTACCTTTATGACTAAATACTATTACCTGATCATTGCCCTCCTGGCCTTGTTATTGGCCGGGCCGCTCGCCGCCCAGGAGGAGGATACACCGCCGCCCGCTGAGAGCAGCGAGCCTGCGGGTGACGCAGATCAGTCGGATGAGTCTGAAGATTGGGATGAGTTTGATGATGCGGATCTCGATGAGCAGACTTATGAGGAAAACGATGACGATTTTGTGCCGACCGAAGAAATTCCAATCGATGTGCCCATCTCGTTTCCGACCAATATCTAAAATGATGATTGCCGTCTTCGCGGCCCTCACTCAGAGAAGGACACGATGAAGAAAAAAAACATTCCTGTTGAGTTCGTCTATCAGCTCTTCGCCCTGATCATTGCGGTGATTATCGTACACGCCTTCTACGTCTCGGTAGTGCGCCCGAATGCGGCGGAGGTGATTGCCGAGCAAGCGATCGAGTCGCAGCAAAATCCAGGCTACATAAAAGAGCGATCGACCTGGGTCCTCATCAAGGATATGGAGCAGGAGGCCTGTTTTGTGCTGATGTTCTGGGCGCTGGCCATCATGGGATTCAAGACTTCGTTACTCTTGAAGGAACGTAAATTTCTTGATGTTGACCTCATCGCGATCGCCGAAGGCATGCGTATCCTGCCTGAGGATACACGGGAGTTTGGGCGGCAGATTCAGGCGTTGTCCAATGATCAGCGCAGTATGGTATTACCACGGGCACTGCTCAATGCGCTGCAGCGATTCAGCACGACCCGCAATCTCCAGGATGTTTCGACCAGCACGCACCTTATTTTCGAGTCGGAAGCAGACCGCCTTGAGTCCGAGCTATCCATGATTCGCTATATTTCCTGGGCGATTCCATCGATCGGGTTTATCGGCACGGTGCGGGGTATCGGTGAAGCGCTGGGGCAAGCAGACTTGGCCGTGCAGGGTGATATCAGTGGTGTCACGGCCAGTCTCGGCATCGCGTTCAACTCGACATTTACGGCATTGCTGATCAGCATTTTTCTCATGTTCCTGGTGCATCAGCTGCAGCTCCTGCAGGAACGGCTGGTGTTCGACAGCGAATATTACACCAATGAAAAACTGATCCGTCACATGAAGTCGGACTGATAGGGCGTCAGAGAACGGTCGTGCCACAACTAGCCACCCACCTGAATGATGCCGGCATTACGCTGCTCAACGATCAGGGCATCGTCTACCGGGAACCCGGTTTTGCGATACTCAACGACGATCACCTGACGACGGGTAATGCTGCGTTCGGTCAGGCACGCATTAACCCGCGCCGCATACAGCATCGTTACTGGTCGGCACTGGAATCCACGCCCCTCACTGACAAGCGTTTCAACCACCTTAGCGCGGCAGACCTGGTGAGTCGCCAGCTTGAGCAAATGTGGGCGACGGCCGGGGATGCCGAACGCCAGCTAATTGTGGCCGTGCCGGCCTACATGGATGCGGGCAATCTTGGCTTGTTGCTCGGTGTGGCGGGAGAACTGGGTCTTTCTTTCGTGACACTCGTCGACGCTGCCGTGGCTGCGACGCGCCGTGAGTACAAGGACGCTGTGCTGGTGCACATCGACATCAGTTTGCATCAATCGATGCTGTCGAGAATGGTGCAAGCCGGTCAGTCACAAGTTGAGCGCACTGAAGTGCTGCAAGACTGTGGCGTGAATGCGCTTTACAACGCGTGGATTAAAACGCTGGCCGAAACGTTTGTGCAGCAATCGCGCTTCGATCCGCTGCATACCGCAGAAACCGAACAAATCCTGTTTAACAAGCTGGGCAAGTGGCTGGCACTGGCGGCAACGGACGACGTGGTAGAGCTTGAGATTGAATTTGCCGGTATCAGACATTGTGCCGAAATTGAATCACTCAGCCTCATTGCGGCCGCCGCACCTTATTACCAGATGATCGTGAGCAAGTTGCGTGCTTTGTACCGCGCAGATGAAGTGCCGGCCATCCAGATTACCGATCGTGTTGCTCGTCTGCCGGGTCTCGCGGATATGCTCAGGGCCCGTGTGGGTGGAGAAGTCTTTGCCCTGGAGCCGGGGGCGACGGCCCGTGGTGCCCTGGCGCGCTGCCGTGACCGGCCCGCCGCCGAATCCGGCGCCAGTCTGTTGCGTCGGCTCCCTTGGGACCAGGCGGCTTTTACACTCGAGCAAGCGGAAGTCGACCAGACGCCGGCTAACGTACCTACGCACCTCCTGCACAAGAATACCGCCTATGCAATTGATCCGTTGCCGCTGGTTGTGGGTTCACAAAGCGCGGACTCGGACCGTTGTGTGAGGCTTGGTGGCGACATGCCGGGCATCTCTCGTCGTCACTGCTCGGTGTCCCGAGTTGGCCAGCAATGCATCGTTGAAGACCACAGTCGTTATGGCACCTTTGTGAACGGTCACCGCATAAGCGGGTCAACCGTCTTGCAGGTGGGCGATTCCTTACGGGTGGGTTCTCCCGGCTATGAATTTCAGTTGATCACTACGGACGAAGATCATGGCGCGTAAACGGCGCAAAATGGAAGTCTTTACCATGGCGTTTCTCGACTGCATGAGTTGCGGCTTTGGCGCCGTGATCCTGCTCTTCATGATTATCAATTCGCAGGTCACGCGCAAAACTGATGCGCCACCGGAGTTGATGGGAGAGACGACACGACTCGAGTTCGAAATCCTGAATCAACGCAAGAATCTTGTGTTGGCAAAGAATACGATTGAAGACCTTGATGATGAGGAAGCCCGTGCGGAGGATCAGATAGCACGAATCATTGCTTTGCTTGAAAAGCTGAAGGCCGAACTCGCGACAGAAGACAATGAAACGCTTGCTAAAGTTGCCCGCGTTGAGAAATTGAAATCCGATGTTGAACGGCTCGAAGAAGAGAAGAAACGATTGCTGGCACGTGAAAAACTCCTGCAGTCCGGCAGCCAGGTGCGCTCTTTCACCGGCGAGGGAGACCGCCAGTACCTGACCGGGCTGAAAGTCGGTGGCAAGCATATCCTGATACTCATCGATTCGTCCGCAAGCATGCTCGACCGCAAGATCATCAATATTATCCGTCGTCGCAACATGTCGAGAGCAGTCAAACTACGATCACGGAAATGGCGGCAGGCAATAGCCACTGTGGACTGGCTGTCGGCGCAGTTTCCCGAATCCAGCAAATTTCAGATCTATTCCTTCAACACAGAAGCAAAGCCGGTGCTGAAGGGCAGTGACGGCGTGTGGCTCGAGGTCGGCGACGGCAAGCAACTGGATGAAGCAATAAGAATCCTTCGTCGTACCGTGCCTGAGAATGGCACCAATATATATTCCGCGTTCGACGTCATTAACCAGCTAAATCCGAAACCGGACAACGTCATACTACTGGTCGATAGTCTGCCCACGATGAATACACCGGACACCAAGCGCGGCATGGTCACCGGACAGGAACGATTGCGTTTTCACTACGAGGCGGAAGCGCTGATTCCCGCCGGTGTGCCCGTCAATGTCCTGTTGTACCCGATGGAAGGCGATTACGAAGCAACGATTGCCTATTGGCTGCTCGCCTATCGAACCGGCGGCTCGTTCATGAGCATCAGCAAAGACTGGCCGTGAGTTGACGCGACGATGAAAAGAAAGAACCGAGAAATCGAAGCCTTTAGCCTCTCCTTCCTGGATGTCATTTCCTGTGGCTTCGGCGCAATCATTCTTTTGCTCGTGTTGAGCAAGATGTACGAACCTGTCGTCATTGAAAAAACGGAGGAAGATTTGCGCCAGTTGATTGCGCTCTTGCAGGAAGAACTCTTTGATATTCAAGGGCAGTCGGAGATCGTGACGCGGGATCTCAAGACGGTGCGCCTGGAAACCTCCGCTACCAAAATGACGCTCGCGCAGTTGCAGCGTGAATTGAATACCATCCAGGGACAATATGACCTGATCATGTCCGAGTCGCCGGACCTGGATATTGACGAAGGCCAGCTTCGATCGGCCCGGCAACGCCTGACCGAGGAAATGCGCAGGTTACGGCCAAATTTCGAACGCGCACCGGACGATTCAATTGGCGGCATCCCTGTTGACAGCGAGTACATCATCTTCGTCATCGACACTTCCGGCAGCATGCAAGCGAAATGGGGTCTCGTCGAGCGCAAACTCAGCGAAGTCCTCAACGTCTATCCAACCGTCAAAGGACTGCAAATCATGAACGACAACGGTCGTTTCATGTTCGAGCAGTACGGACGAAACTGGATACCCGATACCCCTCAGTTGCGTCAGGCCATCAAGAACCAGATGCGTCATTGGGCGCCATTCAGTGACAGCGATCCATCCGATGGTATCGCCTATGCCATTCGCACCTTCTGGGCGCCCGGCAAGAAAATCAGCATCTATGTGTTTGGCGACGAATTTCAGGGCGGCTCAATGGAAGCGACCCTGCGGGAGATTGATTCGATCAATGTCGAAGATGAAGACGGCAATCGGCTCGTGCGCATTCATGCCGTGGGTTTTCCATATTCGTTCGGTGGTGGCAGCATTCCCAAGAGTTCCCAGCGTTTTGCGGGTTTGATGCGTTTGATGTGTGAGCGAAATGGCGGCACGTTTGTGGGGCTTACCGACCGCGGCCGTTAGCTTGCTGTGATTAGTGGTTGGAAAAGAGAAAATTCGGTGACAGTGCACTCATTAAATTCGGTGACAGTGCACTCATTTGGTTCGTTTCTTCTGCGGATCTGAGAACCAAATGAGTGCACTGTCACCGAATTTAATGAGTGCACTGTCACCGAATTTCCCTGACGACTGCCTGATTTCGCCATAATTCACCGGCTGGCTGCCACTTTTCTGCCCTCTGTCATACTTCGTATGCGCGCTTAATTGACTTCGAAAGCGGCCACAGCGGTGGTCCTCATTTATCGGAGGAAGTCATGATGCGTATTCAATCTGGGATTTTTGGGATCATTGCCTGTTTAGGCGTTAGCTCGGCCTTTGCCGCGTCGTCGGCATCGCGGGAGGAGAATGTCGGCGTTGGTAGTGGCGTTGTTATCGGTGCCGTTGTTGCCGGCCCGGTTGGCGCCATTCTTGGTGGTGCTATCGGCGCGAAACTGGGTGATGTTTTTGCCCGGCGTAAGGAGCAGGTTGTCACGCTGAGTGACGATCTGGAGGGTTCGCGGGCTCGTGTTCGGGAAATGCAGGAAAGCATCGTTGCCTTGAACGGAAATATCGATTCTCTCGGCAGTGATCTTGAGCGTATGCGCAGTGTCGCTCGCCCCGAACTGTTGTCGTTATTGCAGGCCGGCATTGAAATGGAATTGTTGTTCAAAACGGATGAATACGTGTTGGTCGAGTCTACCGAGCGGCGATTGAACGATCTCGCCGCCAGTCTTGCCGCCATGCCGGATGTGTTCATCAAGCTGGATGGTTATGCCGATGAGCGTGGTGATGCTGATTACAATCACGACCTGTCGATTCGGCGTGTCGAACATGTGCGCGATGTGCTGATGGCAAATGGTGTGCCGGAGAATCGGATGCAACTGGATGCTCACGGTGAGACTCCATCGGCCGACGGCAATGTCGATGGTTATGCGCTGGAGCGGAAGGTCAGTCTCGTTCTCTTCATCGATAATTCACCGTCTTTCGCGGCGAATCCGCTTCCGTAACGAAAGTTTGCAGCTCCCCTGAGGCTCTGTCGCGAGCCTCGCCCCCTGCCGGCCCGCAAGGGCCGGCTATTTCTGGTCTGTGCATGGCGCTCTTGAGGACTTATAGTGGCGATAGTCAAAATCGGGAGTCAAAAATTATGGGTGGTCTAACGGAGCAGACGTGTAAACCTTGTGAAGGCGGCATGAAACCGCTGAGTCCTGAACGGTCGCGCGAGTTGCTCGCATCGCTGGATACGACCTGGTCTCTCAGTGAGGACGGAAAATCCATTTCTCAGCAATTCAATTTTTCCGCTTTCAGCCGGACGATCGCATTCGTGAATGCCGTCGCCTGGGTCGCGACAACAGAAGGTCATCATCCGGATATGCAGGTCAGTTACGGGAGCTGCACTGTGCAATTCACGACGCATGCCATTGGCGGTCTGTCAGACAATGATTTTATCTGTGCCGCAAAAATCGATCGACTCTCCGCCGATACTTTTTAAGATTGCGCCGGGCATGACGGAGTTTGTCGATATTGAGGCCGCCGCCACGCGTCTGCAG
The DNA here is from genome assembly GCA_022563505.1 of Pseudomonadota bacterium. GTDB lineage: Bacteria > Pseudomonadota > Gammaproteobacteria > Steroidobacterales > Woeseiaceae > JAADHU01. The sequence continues at coordinate 13,063 of JADFNG010000066.1, forward strand.
GACGTCATTGTCGAAACGCCGTTGCTTGCCTCGTCCGACCTCGATCGCGTTGTCGGGGGACAGGTTCTTCTCAAGCCCGAGTGCCTGCAGCGAACCGGGTCATTCAAGCTTCGCGGCGCCTATAACCTGATGAGTCAATTGACGCCGGACCAGGCCGCGTGCGGCGTGGTTGCATGGTCATCGGGCAATCATGCACAGGGTGTTGCTGCGGCAGGCGGCCTGCTGGGAATCAAGACAATCATTGTCATGCCAGACGACGCGCCACAGGCAAAGATTGCCAATACGCGGCGTCTTGGCGGCGAGGTTGTGCTCTATGACCGATATTCCGGAGATCGGCAGGCCATCGCCAGCGGCATCGCCGCTGAGAACGGTGCCGTACTCGTGCCATCCTACGAAGACAAGAAGATTATTGCCGGGCAGGGCACAGTCGGGCTGGAGATCATGCCGCAAAGTGCCGCGATGGGGCTGACGCCGGAGCAGGTGATCATTTGCTGCGGTGGGGGTGGTTTGAGTGCCGGTTCTGCCATCGCGATCAAAGCCATCTCGCCACAGACCGACGTGTATCTCGTTGAACCCGTGGAGTTTGATGACACCTTGCGCTCCATGCAATCCGGCCGGCGCATGCGCAACGACCCGTCGGCCCGTTCGATATGCGATGCATTGCAAACAGAAACGCCGGGTGAAATGACGTTTGCGATCAATCAGGAACTGGCCAGTGGCGTGCTGACCGTGACCGATGACCAGGTGGCCGATGCAATGCGTTTTGTTTTCCAGCACCTGAAGCTTGTTATCGAACCTGGCGGCGCTGTTGCGCTCGCAGCGGTGCTGGCCGGAAAAATCGAGACCAGGGATAAGGTAACCGCCGTTGTTCTCAGCGGTGGCAACGTCGATGCCGAGTTGTTTGCTGCGATCCAGGCCGGAGCTTGAAACGCTTATCCCGCGTTGAACTGCGGCTTGTGCAGGAGCGTCACATTGCTGGGGGGTGCGGCAGGCGAGGGATTGAGCAATTCGCGCCGGTCCATCGGCAGTGTGTCGAGCCAGGTGATGATCTTCTCCAGTTCCTCCCTGTCTTTACGCACCTTGTGCGGCTGCATTTCAACAATGCCAATGCCTTGTTCCGCCGCGCGCACGTAGTTCTGGCTGTCGCGCAACACGGCAATAATCGGTATGCCGAGCGCATCCAGGAAGCGCATCAGTTTTTCGAAGCTCTTGGTGTTTCGACGCGTGCGATTGGCGACGACCGCCAGCCTGTTCTCGCGCCGATCGATCTTTGCCACCAGCAGCAAATCTGCGATGCAGCGTGAAGCGGCATGAATATCGATGGCTGACGGTAAAACCGGTACCAGAATGCTGGTGGCATCGCGAGTGAACTCACGCAAGTCATCGTGGTTCAGGCTGGCGGGCGAATCCACAATCAGGTTTGTGGTTTCGTTCGGCACGCGAAGCTGCCAGCTGCGCGTTGCCTGCATGGTTTTCTTGTAGGCGGCAATGCCATGAATGGGCGGGCGAGATGCGTCGCGCCGGTCCAGCCAGTTCATCGTCGAGGCTTGTGGGTCGCAATCCATCACAGTGGGCATCGGGCCTTCGAGAGAGTAATAGCTGGCCAGATTGGTGGCGAGCGTGGTTTTGCCGCAGCCGCCCTTGGGGTTCAGGATGACGATCCTGTTCAGTTTGTTCGTGTGCGGCGTAATAAGCATACGATTGGTGCTGGTCTATCCCAATAACGCTATGATTGATAGCGCAAATAAGCATTCATTGTTGCGCTTCGCAAGCGCAAAGCTGCGTTTTAACTGTGGCTGAATCAGGGCGTCAATTCCTTGCGCCAGTTCACATAATAACGGACACGGCGGTTGATCCTGGAATTATTGCGGTGGGTATTCGGGCCAGGTCGGCAGATCCGAGTTGTCACAGGACCAGGACGCTTTGGAATCACCGAAAATGCGACCGACCGGAGTTGCCTGTGGTTCATGGTCGAGACTGCCTGCCGGGATGACCGCTATGCTCATGTCCGGCGCAATTCGTGGCAGTGGGCTGCCGCAGGCAGAACAAAAAACGGTCCGGAATCGCTTGGCGTCGGGCACCTTGAACGTGCCGAGTTTCTCCTCGCCGGAAATCCACTTGGCCGTTTCCGGTTTGAGGATCAGATTGCTGGCGTGGCCGGTGCCGCTCGATTTTCGGCAGCGCCAACAGTGGCAATGCAGGAAGGTCAGGACGTCGCCGGTGATTTCGTACTGTACGGCGCCACACAGGCAGCCTCCTGAAAAAGTTTCGCCGGCCATGCGCGTCTCCTGAAGATATGGGCAGATCGCGCATGATAGCGCAAAATGGTGCACAATCTGGCTGCGTGCAGCGGCCGTTGCGGGTTCCGGGTCCAGCCCCCTGATAAGGCTGGCAAGGCGGCAGTACGAATGTGGTCAAAACGCAACAAATCGGCTGCGACGCAAAGTATTTGGCACCAAACGTTTACAATTTTTGCGCTGTAGCGCATTATCCCTGCCAAGGCATATGTGGCGAATTGACCACCCAGCGGATTGACATGATCTTCGTGTCGAACTTAATCCAACTATTAA
>JADFNG010000067.1 GCA_022563505.1 Pseudomonadota bacterium
AATAACGCCATCGATCGCCAGTTGGCGAACGTCAAGCGCCTGGTCACCGACGACAAGGTCTTTATGTTGTTTAACTTCGGTGGTCCGGGATCCATTTCCATCGGAGCTTATGCGATGGAACATGAAATTCCGTATTTGTTTCCGCATACCGCCCTCCTCACCGTTGATGGGGATCGGCATGTTTACACGTCCTATCCGCGTTACGACGGAGAGTCGCGAGTGATGCTTCGCTATCTGGCGGAGGAGCGCGATGTTGAACGCATTGCTGTGATTTACGCGGACAATATTTACGGTCGATATTTTGCGGATCGCGCGAAGGAGCTGGCCAGCGAGTTCGGTTACACCGTAGCCGGCACGCAGCCATTGGCTCGCAATCCAGCGGATGCAGAATCTGAAATGCGCGCATTGCAAGACGGCAAACCGGATGCTGTGATCATGGCGCTTTATCCAGCCGGCGCGAAAAAAGTCGTTGAGGCAAAAGCCACTCTCGGTTGGAAGGTTCGGCTGGTGTCCTCCGGTCCTCTGACGGACGAGCAGTATTTGAATGTCGACGGTGGTGAAGCTGAGGGGACTCTCGGGTTTTGTTATTACCCTGATCCGAACATCAGTGACGTCCCTGGCATTGTCGAGTATCGGCGATTGATGGCGGAGTATTTTCCGGACGAGGCGCTTAATCGTTATTCCTTGTATGGCTATGTGTTTGGCCAGCTTGTGGTCGAGGGGCTTGAGCGGGCTGGTCCGGAGTTAACGCAGGCGCGTTTTCTTGACGCGATGGAGTCGATTCGGGATTGGGATAGTGGCGGGATCATGCCGGCCGTGAATTTTTCCTCGAGCGATCATCATGCTCAGGATGCCGGGTTTATTTGTGAGCTTGAGGATGGGCGGTTTCGGGCTTTGTCGGGATGGATCGTTCCGTAGGGGGCTGACGGTCGTTGATTTGAATTGGGCGCAACTTTTGAGATTGATCGCGCCTCAGGAGACGCTCCTACAGGAGTGCCGATAGGCCAATTGCAGCGGGCGGTCTTTCGGGTACGGCTCTTTTGGTCTTGGTCGTGCCTCGGGAGACGCTCCTACAGGTCAGGTGGTGAGATTGATTAGGAAGCGGTACGGTCTTGCGGCGTCTTCTTCGGCGTAGTCGATGCCGATGCGTGGGCCGGTTTGGATGTGTTGGTCATCGGCGCACAGACCGTAATCTTCGATCCAAACGCTTCCTCCGGTAAGGCTTGCGCCGCTCAGTTTTGTCGTAATACCCAGTGCTTTCGACAACGAACCGGGTCCCGCCAGGAGATTCTTGTCCGGCTTTTTCTTGCCGCGACGCAGCAGCATATGCATGGCACCTTCAAACGGGAATCCAGCGCGAATGAGTACTGCGTGGGGAATATCCACCTTGTTCGTAACAACATTGAAGAGATGGTGGATGCCATAGCAAAGATAGACGTAGGCAATGCCGCCTTGTGCATACATTATTTCGGTTCGCTTTGTTCTCCTGCCGCGATAGGCATGGCTGGCCTTGTCGTCGACACCCGCGTAGGCCTCTGTCTCGGTAATGATGGCTTTCGCCGTTTCGCCGTCAACGTTGCAGCACAGCACTTTCCCCAGCAGTGCCCTGCTTATCGCGACGACGTCGTCGCCTGAGTAAAACTCTTTACTGAGTATCGTCCCTTTGACGGGCAGTGGTTTTTCAGGCAGCACGTGCTTTTGGCAGAATTTCGTCGAGCGCCAGCAGCAGACGATCGATCTCAGCGGTGTTGTTGTAGTGAACAGGCCCGATACGAACAACACCGCCTGATTCGTAGATGCCCAGTGCCTTGACGACTTCAACCGCGTAGCTGTGTCCGCTCCAGACAAATATGTTTTGCTGCGCCAATAACGCCGCAATATTTGCGGATATCGCACCCTCGGCAGTGAATGATACCGTCGGCACACGACGGTCGATCGCATCCTTTGCCGTAATCCCCTGAATGACAACTCCCGGTAGTCCGTGCAAACCATCAATCAGGTAAGACGCCAAATCACTTTCATACGCGAACATATAGTCCAGGGCCGCATGAACGTATTTCCGTCGGCCCTGGAATTGTTGATAGGAGCCAACGTAATCCTGCGCGAAGTTTTCTCCTACCCATGCGAAATAGTCAACGGCTGCGGCCGTCCCCGCCATACCTTCGTGGCTCTGCGTGCCCGTTTCGAAACGTCCCGGAAGATCGTTCGTTGCGGGGCGCGCCTTATACGGTTGCAGTGACTCCAGAATTTCCCGACGCCCCCACAATATGCCCTGGTGTGGGCCGAAGAATTTGTAAGCCGAGCATGCCAGGAAATCACAATCCAGATCCTGAACGTCTATGGGAACATGCGGTGCGAGTTGTACGGCATCGATATACGTCCATGCGCCCGCTGCTTTCGCCTTGGCGCATATCGCTTTCACATCATTTATGGTGCCGGTCAAATTGCTCGCTGCACCGACGCAAACGAGTCGGGTTTTTTCAGTAAGCAGCTTATCCAGTTCACCGAGATCGAATTCGAAGGTTTCTGTATTGAATGGCAACCACTTGATCGTGAGATTCAAATCTTCGGCAAGCAACAGCCACGGTGCGATATTGGCATCATGATCCATGCGTGAAACGATGATCTCATCGCCCGGCTTCAGGGTTCGGCCGATCGATCGTGAAATGTGCAATGTCAGCGTGGTCATATTTTGACCAAAGATGATCTCATCCGCTGAAGCCGCATTCAGAAAGTCGGCCATCGCCTGATGCGCATTTGCAATGACCGCATCAGCACGATTCGACGTGGTGAAGCCGCCCAGAATATTTGCATTGGACTCGATCAGGCACGCCGACATGCTTTCCACAATGCATTTTGAAACCTGTGTGCCGGCGGGATTGTCAAAATAGACGCGCAGTACGCCGTCATCTTTTCTTGATAAAGAGGGAAACTGATCGCGAATCGCGCCAAGGTCGTAGGTCATGCATCGCTCCTACTAGCGTTCATTCGCCGTACTGCGTAATTTTTTCTTTCTTGGATGCCGGCGAATGCGCACAGGACCTTCCTCCTGTATTTGCCCGCCCCATTTCTCACGATGAGCCTCTGCGGCGCTTTGGCGGATACCTGCGTGCCGATTGGACAACAGCAACGAGTTGGGGTCGCACACCGTCGCGCGGATAACACCCAGATCATCTGCAGCATCAAACAGGCTGGGATACCAGCGCTCCCAGTTGGGCAGCAATTCTTCGACTATTTCGCGCAGGTTCATTACTGCAATGTATATGAGCCGCGAAGGGGATACAACGATGGATGGCGGCAAATGTGACGTCGGATTGGGCGTCGATTAGGCGGCGCCGCGGTTATTTGAGGTTGTTAGTCTTCCAGAGCGCGGACAAAACCCAAAGCGATGAGAGCAATCGCGCCACTGACCAAAAAAGTCGTCATCTGTGGCAGTGAATCAACAGACAGACTTGGCAGGTCGACTGCCAAACTTGTGAGATTCGACGGCAACGCGTTGAACACTTTGGTGACGGTGATAACGAGGTCACTTGCCGGCTTGATGGCGATAGATCCACCGATAACCAGTGCCACGGGCATCGTCAGTCGGCGAATCCACATTTGACGCCTGACTCGCGTCATGACCTTTTTGCTAAATCCAAGGTCAGGCAACGGATCAGACTTGAACATGGCTTCAAGCCTGAGTTCCTCGCTGTCTTTTAGTCGGTCAACCATATTGATGATCTTTGATTTCAAAACTTTCCCTGATTTTCTTTTTGCCGCGAAAAATGATCGATTTTACGGTCCCGATCGGCAATTCCGCTGCGTCGCCTATTTCCCTGTGCGACAGCCCGCAGGCATAGGACAGAATCATCACCGCTCGTTCCTCTTCAGTCAAGATTGCCAGGAACTTGTCGAGATCGCTTATCTCGTCGGAGTCCCTGCTAACGCGCTCCTCGTTGACATCTTCCACATGGCCAACTTCCTCCAGAATCTCATGATATCGGTTGGATTTGCGCTTTGATTGTAAAAACGTTGTATACGCAATCTTCAATAACCAGCCGATGAATGTGCCACGACCGGCATAGGTGTGAATCTTGTTCCAGGCGTGCAAGAAACAATCCTGCGACAGGTCGTCCGTCAGTACATTGTCGCGCGTAAGCTTGCGCAGAAAATTTCGGATCTGCGATTGATGGCGGCGCACGAGCTCGCCGAATGCGTTTGCATCCTGTTGCGCCACCACCAGCGAGACAAGGTAACGATCAACCTCGCCAGGCTCATTGTTGAGATTCGCATTCAGCTCTTTTGCTCACGGTCACTCATCTTCCACAGAATCAGATAACCGATGCCGATGATGGCGGGAAACATCCCTATGCCGATCATAGGTCGAACTGCATCCGGTTCACCGATGACGGTGCCGAATAATGCAAAACCGACACCGATTGACAGCGCAATGACGCCGCGTCGCAGGTCGCTCGACTGACTTTTCTTCGGTGCCGCCAATCTGTCGAGCAGCTCCGGAGTCAATTCGTTACCTTTCTCCAGTGCCAGCCGGATCGTCTTTTGCACGCCGGCCCGTGTCTTGGCATTGAAATACATGACCACAAATACGACTAGAACGCCGGCGATAAACACCGAAATCGGTACAAGGATACCCTCATTCATACTCTTTCCTCTATTTTTACATTCGCAGCCAGGCTGCCCTTGTAGAACAGATGCGTCGCAGTGCCGATCGGATGCGATGACGCGAAAGAATATTGTACGCTCTCGGAATAGTCCAAGATATCAATGATTTATAATCGGTCTGCCTAGGCGTTTTTGGCGTGCCAGGCCTCGAGAAGCCTGGCCTCAATATCCGGACTCAGACCCGCACGCATTTTTTCGGTGCGCTCAGGCGGCAGCGTCTTCCACCAGGTCACGGTGTCACGGGCTGTTTCGCGTGTTGGCCTGTTCTCAAGTCCCTGCGCGAGCGCACGTTCACCACTGACATCCGCACTAGCGGCGTGTTCCGGCAGCGGTGGCGACCAGATCGGAAAGGAGTTTCCTTCACCTGTGTCCTGAGACTGGATAAAATCGTAATCGACCCAAACGGGCGTCATATCTGCCGCGGTCACTGCCAGGCTGTCTGCCAGCAGATCGCCCATATTGAATGATCCTGCCGGTGAGCAGGTATTAAAAGTTCCAACGGTTCGATTTTCGCAAATATCGATCGTGAAATTGGCAAGATCCCGCACATCAATGATCTGTATTTTGTCCGCCGGCGTTCCGGGCCAGATCATCTCGCCCCCGCGCAGAGTACGCGCAGGCCAGTAGGTATATCGATCCGTCCTGTCGCCCGGTCCGCAAATGTAGGTCGGTCGCAGGATCGTCAGACGATCCTCTCCAAATTCCCTTGCGGCGCGTTTCTCGCATAGTGCTTTCAATGGACCATAGGTCTCGTTCGTTATCTCCTCCACGGACTCATCCTCAATCCTGGCCAGCGGCGCATCCTCATTGATGGGTGTAGCAAGACTTGCATAAACGGAAATCGTCGAAACGTAAACGTAGTGAGATGCAGCGGATGCCAATAGTCGTGCAGAATCCGCCACATGCCTTGGCACATAGCCGGAATTGTCGACAACCACATCCCAGCTGTGACCTTTAAGGGAGTCCAGACCGTTGTCACGATCCCCGATCAATGTCACCAGGTCGGGGAACAGTTTGTCATTTGTCCGGCCACGATTGAATAAGGTGACGTCGTGGCCTCGGCGCAGTGCCTCTGACACCATGTGCGGCCCGATGAATCCGGTGCCACCGAGTATGAGGATGCGGAGCGGTGCGCCGGTCGGTTTTTGCTTGCCTGCGGCGGTCGAGATTTCGGGCGCAATGCCTGCAGCGATCGCCGCACCGCCGAGTGCGCTTACTTTTAACAGCTGGCGGCGTTTTATGTCCATTGTTGCTCCCGTTGATTTTCGTGATTTGCTTTCTATTGGCACTTCTTGGAGCGTGACCTGACGCGCGATCAATGTTCGGAGGATCGCGCGTCAGGTCACGCTCCTACAGTCGTGCCAATAACTAGCGATATCGGTCCATCAGGTTCGCAAGTTCTTCTGCGCCGGGGTTCAGTTCTTCATAAGGAATCTTCGACAGCGGTGTTTCGATACTGCCGGACAAATCGTGCATGTCGCCTGTCTCTTCATCGATATACAGGAGTCCGGTAATGATCTCGCCTGCATTGACACTGTCGCGCAGAAAAGTGAACGCCGCCGCCCTGCTGGTCGGATCGTAATCTTTGTCTACCCTGCGAAATACGATCTTGCTGCCATCGTGAAGTCTGATCGGCATCGTATTGCCTTCTTCATAGGCTGCTACTATTTCTTCGGAAGGCGGCACAAAGTCCGCATTGATCACCTGATGAAAATGTTCGCGCGTGTGTGCATAGCTTTTGGTCGAGCCTTCATGGTCATTGAAGGTGACACAGGGACTGATGACATCAAGCAACGCGAATCCCTTGTGCATGATGGCTCCCTTGATCAGGGGCACCAACTGTTCTTTCGCTCCCGAAAATCCGCGGGCAATATAGGTTGCGCCCAGACCGATCGCGATGCTGACAGGATCGATCGGCATCTGTTTGTTCGCCGGTCCTTTTTTTGCCGTGGTGCCGACATCCGCAGTCGCAGAATACTGGCCTTTAGTGAGCCCATACACGCCGTTATTTTCCATGATGTAGCACATATCCAGATTGCGACGGATCACGTGGGCAAACTGACCCATGCCAATCGAAAGAGAGTCACCGTCGCCGGAAACACCGATGTAGGTCAAGTCACTATTGGCGGCGTTCGCTCCTGTCGTGACTGAAGGCATCCTGCCATGCACCGAGTTGAATCCGTGCGACTGGCTGAGGAAGTAAGCGGGCGTCTTCGACGAGCAGCCAATGCCACTCATTTTACACAGCTTGTGCGGCTCAATGCCGAGTTCGAACACGGCCTGAATGATGGCGGCAGTGACAGAGTCATGACCGCAGCCCGCACACAAGGTCGACACGACCCCCTCGTAGTCACGCTTGAACAATCCCAGCTCGTTACGCGGCACGCTTGGGTGGCTGACTTTTGGCTTGGCTATATAACTCATTATGTCTTCCTGCTGTCAGGCAGCCCGGCCCTTCGCAACATCTGTGAGAACACGACCAACGACAAAGCTCGCATTTAACGGCATGCCATCGTAGTGCAGGATCGGTTCAAGCTTGGTTTGCGGAATGCCGGCATCGAGCATCAGGAGCGAACGTAACTGCGCATCCCTGTTCTGCTCCACAACGTAAACCTGGTCGTGCTTGTCAATAAAGTCACGCACCGCATCACCGATCGGAAACGCTTTTACACGACAATAGTTCAAGCCGATATTCTGCTCCTTGAGCAGGGCCAACGCTTCTTTGACCGCCCCGTCGCAACTTCCCAGAGAAACAATCGCGGTCTTGTTGAATTTCGAATACTTGATTTCCGGCTCCGGTACGATCTTTCGCGCCGTCTCCCACTTGACCAGCAACCGGTCGACAACGTCCTGATACTCGTCGGAGTCCTCAGTATACGCGCCGTACTTGTTGTGCCCCGAACCCCGTGTGAAGAATGCCCCCTTGGGATGCTCGCCGGGCAATGTTCGATACGGAATACCGTCGCCATCCACGTCCAGATAACGGTAAAACTTTTCCATCGACTCAACTTGTTCTGCGTTGAGAACCTTGCCCCGATCAGGCTTGTAGTTCTCGTCCCATTTGAGGTCCGGACACATCCAGTCGTTCATGCCGATATCGATATCCGACAAAATCATCACCGGCGTCTGCAATCGATCGGCCAGGTCGAACGCGTTGACCGTCATGTAGAAGCACTCCTCCGGATTGGCCGGGAAGAGCAACACGTGTCGGGTATCGCCGTGCGATGCGTAGGCACAACTCAACAGATCGCATTGCTGCGTCCGCGTTGGCATACCCGTCGACGGTCCGGTTCTCTGAACATCGAATATCACCGCAGGTAGTTCTGCGTAATACGCGAAGCCGATAAACTCGCTCATTAGCGAAATGCCGGGACCGCTGGTCGGCGTAAATGCCCTCGCACCGTTCCAGGTTGCTCCAAGTACGATACCGATGGCCGCCATTTCGTCCTCAGCCTGTATGATGCAAAACTTCTTGCCGCCGGTTTCTTCGTCCATGCGGTATTGCTTGCAAAATGCCTTATAGGCATCCATCACGGACGTCGATGGCGTAATGGGATACCAGGCACCGACGGTCGCACCGGCATAAACGCAGCCGAGACCAGCCGCCGTATTACCATCAACGATGATGTGGCCCTTCGTCTTGTCCATGGGTTCAAGATGCGGTGGCAACGGACAGTCGAAATGCTCCCGCGCGTAATCGTAGCCGAGCATGATGGCTTCGAGATTCGATGCAACCATGTGCTGCTTGGACGCGAACGTTTGTTCCAGCAGCGTCTTGATCACGTCAAGATCGATTTCAAGCAGCGCCGCGAGCGCACCGACATACGCGATGTTCTTCATGAGAATGCGCGCACGTACGCCGTCGAAACGCTCATTGCACATGCCGGACAGGGGAATGCCGAGAACAGTGATGTCCTGACGATTCAGAAGTTTGTTTCTGGGCCAGGTCGAATCGTAGATCAGCCAACCGCCCGAAACGACCTCGGCCATGTCTTTCGCATAGGTCTGTGCATTCATCGCAACCATAATATCGATGCGATCTGCACGTGCCTGATGGCCATCGGCAGTCACCCGCACTTCGTACCAGGTGGGCAATCCCTGAATATTGGACGGAAAGAAATTTTTGCCAACCACAGGAATGCCCATCCGGAAGATGGATTTCATCAACAAGCCGTTAGCACTTGCCGAACCGGTGCCGTTGACCGTCGCCACCTTAATGACTACATCATTAACCCTGGACACGTATTTTTACCCTGAATGATCGATCCGCTTTAGTCATGGTGTTGTTGCGGTGCGCTGACGACCCAACTATCCCCTGGCCGCCAAACGAGAAGCTGTCAAAGCGGCTTCATCTTTTGCGTACGGGATGGAGATCTCGGATTTTTGCATATCCCACGCCCCGGTTGGACATCGTTCGGCGCAAAGGCTGCAATGCACGCACAGGTCCTCATCTTTCACCATTACGCGGCCGGTCTGCGGCAACGCCGCGGAAACGTAGAGATCCTGTTCCTTGTTCTCTGCCGGAGCTGTCAGGCGACGACGGAGATCATCCTCGTCCCCGCTCTCGGTCATCGTCAGGCAATCCACCGGGCAAATATCAATACAGGCGTCGCATTCGATGCACAGCTTCGCGGTAAACACTGTCTGGATATCGCAGTTCAGACAACGTTCCACTTCTTCGACCGCCTGCTCCGCCGTAAATCCCAGCTCAACCTCAATATCGATTTTCTTGAAGCGTTCCAGCAAATCGACGTGCGGCATCAGTCGGCGCGAAACCGCATCGTAATCGTTGGAGAAGCTCCATTCGTGAAGACCCATTTTCTGGCTGACGAGATTGACACCGCGCGGCAGCCGTTCCTGCAAGCTTTCGCCATTGCAGTACTTGTGAATGGAAATGGCCGCTTCGTGTCCATGCGCGACCGCCCAGATAATATTCTTCGGCCCAAATGCCGAGTCGCCGCCAAAGAATATGCCATCGCGAGAACACATCATCGTGGTCTCGTCGACCACAGGACATTCCCACTCGTCGAATTCTATGCCGATATCCCGTTCGATCCATGGAAACGCATTGTTCTGACCGATGGCAAGAATGACGTCATCGCAGGGGATTGTTACTTCACCAATGACCTTGCCGCGATCAATGCGACCCTTCTCATCGATGTCGTATTCCATCTGCTCGAACAACATGCCAACCAGTTTGCCCTTTTCGATCACGAACTCTTTCGGTGAATGATTGACGATGATTTCTATATTTTCTTCTTCGGCGTCTTCAAGTTCCCAGGCGGACGCCTTGAAAAACTCGCGCGGCTTGCGTGCCATCACTTTGACGTCGGTAGCGCCGAGTCGCAGCGACGAGCGACAACAATCCATCGCGGTGTTGCCGACACCAATGATCAATACCTTTTTGCCGATTTCCTTGACGTGCTCAAATGCAACGGACTCCAGCCAGTCAATGCCGATGTAGATGTTGTCCGCATCGTATCGACCGGGCAGCTTCAATTCCTTGCCACGCGGCGCCCCGGTGCCCACGAATACCGCGTCATAGTCATTGCCGGCCAGCAAATCCTTCATGCTCTCGATACGGTGGCTGGTCTTGAGATCCGCACCCATATCAATAATATAATTGATCTCTTCGTCCAGCACCTTGGGCGGCAGCCGGAACTGCGGGATGTTGGTCCTCATCAGGCCGCCCGTCGTATCGAGTGCTTCGAAAATCGTGATTTCGTATCCCAATGGCAACAAGTCATTGGCCACCGACAGCGACGCACAACCCGCGCCGATCAGGGCGATTTTTTTGCCGTTGGTTTTCGCGGGCGCTTGTGGCAGGAGATCCGTGATGTCATCGCGATGATCGGCCGCGACACGCTTCAAGCGGCAAATCGCGACCGGCTTGTCTTCGACGCGACCCCGTCGACACGCAGGTTCGCAGGGACGATCACACACTCTGCCGAGAATGCCGGGAAAGATATTGGAGTGCCGGTTGAGCATGTAGGCCTCCGTAAACTGACCCTGTGCGATCAGGCGGATGTAGCCAGGTACGTCGGTATGCGCCGGACACGCCCACTGGCAGTCAACGACTTTATGAAAGTAATCCGGATGGGAAGTATCTGTCGAATTCATGCGATTGTTATGAGGAGACGCATCTCTTGAGCACGTGTTCTGCGAACACTGCCATTCCAAGGGGATTTGGGCGCTAGCATAGCGGGATCACCTGGAAAGTAAACCATTTTTCTTCTTCGCGATGGGAACGACCAGCATGCCCGGCCGGAAGCTTGCAGTCGTGCTATCGGCTTTCTTGCAGGAGCGTCTCCTATCGTGCGCGATTGAATTCGAGGCGCTGGCCGGCAATATTTCCGGTCAGCAATCCATTTCGGTACACGACCGTGCCATTGACGATGGTCGCAGCGATCGAAGAGGAAAATGTATGACCTTCAAAAGGCGACCAACGACACTTATACAGCAGATTCGAGGCGTCAACCGTATAGGGTTTTTCGCTGTCGATCAGCACCAGGTCGGCATAGTAACCCTCTCGAACATAGCCCCGATCAACGACACCATAAATGTCGGCGACGGCGTGACTGGTTTTATCGACGATCAATTCGAGGGCTAACTCGCCCCGGGCGGCCAGGTCGAACAGCGTCAACAGGGCATGCTGCACCAGCGGCAGGCCCGCCGGTGCTTTGAAGTAGGTATTCTGTTTTTCGCTGGCGGTATGCGGGGCATGATCCGTCGCGATAATATCGAGCTTGCCTGCTTTCAGGGCCGCAATCAGCGCCTCCCTGTCTTCTGCGGTCTTGATGGCTGGATTACACTTGATGCGTGTTCCCAGGTCAGCATAGCGACTTTCATCGAACCATAAATGGTGCACACAGACTTCTGCGGTGATTCGTTTACCGGCACGGTGCGCTTCTGAAAACTGCTCCATCTCGATCGCGGTGGTCAGGTGCAACACGTGCAGCAATGCATCATGGCGGCTCGCCAGATCGATCGCATAGGCGGAAGATTTAAGGCAGGCGTCCGCAGAACGAATGTGCGGGTGTTCCGACATGGGTACGGCCTCCCCGTATTTCTCGCGCGCCTTGTCCTCATTTGCCCAGATCATCGGCGAGTCCTCGCAATGAGTGACCACCAGCACCGGCGCATGCTCGAACAGCAGCTCAAGCGCCTGCGGACTGTCGATCAGCATGTCACCGGTCGATGCACCCATGAAAGCCTTGATGCCGCAGCCATCGTTTACCTGCAGCGCCATGATCTCATCTATGTTGCGGTTGGTCGCGCCGAAGTAGAAACCGTAATTCACGGTGCAACGCCCTCTGGCCAACAGAAACTTTTCGGCCAGCGCGTCGCGCGTCGTTGTCTGCGGCTTTACATTGGGCATATCCATGAAGCTGGTAATACCGCCGGCAGCGGCAGCGGCAGACTCCGTCGCTATGTTGCCCTTGTTGGTCAACCCGGGTTCCCTGAAATGAACCTGTTCGTCGATCATTCCTGGCATCAGGTATCGGCCCTGAGCATCGATGACCTCAACGCCGTCGGTGGCCGCAATGCCGGACGCAATTTTTTCGATGCGTTCCCCGTCGATCATGACATCGGCATCCCGAATCTCACCCTCATTGATGAGTCGCGCATTGATGATCAATGTTTTGCTCATTGCTGTCCTAACGCTTGGCGAAGTGGTCTGTCGCTGTGACCAGTCCATGAATATTACCGGCTTCGAAGGCAGAGTGGCCCGCATCCGGGGTGATTTGCAGATCTGCCTCAGGCCATACGGCAGCCAGTTCGAATGCACTCGATGCGGGGCACAGGGCATCGTAACGACCGTGCACGATCACGCCGGGTATGTGACGAATCTTGTCGATATCGCGCAGCAACTGCCCCTCTTCGAGAAAGCAGCGGTTCACGAAATAATGCACCTCAATCTGCGCCAGGGCCACCGCCATATGATCAGCACCGAATTCCTCGGCGAGTTCTGCCGTCGGGACCAACTGGCTCACTGAACCCTCATAAATCGACCATGCCCTGGCCGCTTCAAGTTGCACCTCGGCGTCTTCGCTATGCAGACGCGCATGATACGCCGCCAACAGGTCGCCTCGTTCACTTCTTGGGATGGGCGCCAGGAAGCTGGCCCAGGCTTCCGGAAAAATCTCACTGGTGCCTTTGCGATACAACCAGTCAATTTCTTTCTGCTGCACCGTGAAAATGCCACGCAATACCAGTTCGGTGACTCGGTCCGGATGCGTTTGGGCATAGGCTAATGCCAACGTGCTGCCCCATGAACCACCAAATACCTGCCAACGCCTGATTTGCAATGCTTCACGAAGTATCTCGATATCTCGAACCAGATCCCAGGTTGTGTTGTTTTCAAGGCAGGCATGAGGTGTGCTCTTGCCGCTGCCGCGCTGATCAAAGAGGACAATACGGTAGATGTCGGGGTTGAAGAATCGGCGCATCGCCGCTGATACGCCTCCTCCCGGACCACCGTGCAGAAAAACCACCGGTTTACCCCTCGGATTTCCCGACTCTTCGTAGTAAAGTTGATGTCCGCTGCCGACGTCCAGGAAGCCGGTGTGATTCGTTTCTATCTCGGGGTAGAGGGTCCGCCGAATGTTGTTTTCGTTCATCGGCACATTATGAAAGGGTCTTTCCGGGAATACCATACGCAGCCGCACTGGCTTTGGGCATTGAACCAAGATGCATGGATTCAGTCTTCATGTTGCCTGCCAGGCGCCGGCAGGTAGCCATGCGTTAGCAAGTGCCATCAAGAGGAAATCAATATGCTCAGCAAGCCAGGCAAACACTCATTCTTTCTCTTCATTTCTACATCGCTTTGGGCCTTCACTGCTCTGGCAGCCGCAGACATAGAAATCGATTACACCGAATTCACGCTGGATAACGGTCTGCGACTTATCGTGCATGAAGACCGGAAAGCACCGATTGTCGCGGTGAACATCTGGTACCACGTCGGTTCCAAGAATGAAGTACGCGGCAAAACCGGTTTCGCGCACCTGTTTGAGCACCTGATGTTCAACGGCAGCGAGAATTACAACGACGAATATTTCAAGCCTTTCGAACTTGTGGGCGCCACCAACATGAACGGCACCACCTATTTTGATCGCACCAACTATTTCGAGAACGTGCCAAAGACGGCGCTGGACATGGCATTGTGGATGGAATCCGATCGCATGGGCCACATGCTCGGCGCGGTCACGCAGGAACGACTGGACGAACAACGCGGTGTGGTGCAGAACGAAAAGCGCCAGGGCGACAACCAGCCTTACGGCTTGACCCAATATCACATCCTTGCGGGCGTGTTCCCGTCGGATCACCCGTATTCCTGGAGCACCATCGGCTCCATGGATGATTTGAATGCCGCAAGCCTTGAGGACGTGCACGAGTGGTTCAAGACCTATTACGGACCGAACAACGCCGTCATTGTGATCGCCGGTGATATCAGCCCTGAAGAAGCGTATACAAAGGTGAACAAGTATTTCGGCGACATAGAACCGGGATCCCCGATTGCCAAGTTCAAGACGTGGACCGTCAGGCTTGACGCTGACAAGCGCGAAATTATTCAGGATCGCGTTCCGCAAGCCCGCTTATATAAGGTATGGGGTGCGCCGGCATTCCGTGACGAGGATGCCGATCTTCTGCAGCTCGCGGATGGCGTACTCACAAGCGGCAAGACGTCGCGTTTATACCATCGGCTCGTGTATACGGATCAGATCGCAACCGATGTGAGCTCTTACCAGTTTGCCGGCGATATCGGCGGCTACTACCAATTGCGCGCATCGGCACAACCGGGCGGCGATCTGGAAGCCCTCGAGCAAGCAATGAATGAAGAGGTGGCACGCTTCCTGAAGGACGGCCCAACGAAGGACGAGCTTGAGCGCGTAAAGATCCGGCTTAAATCCGGAATGGTGCGTGGCCTTGAGCAGGTCGGCGGATTTGGTGGCAAGTCCGACATACTCGCGCAGAATGCCGTCTACGCCGGCGATCCCGGTTTTTACAAGGTGTCTCTGGAACGCATGGAAAATGCCACTCCAGAGGCGGTCCGTGACGCGGCCCGCCGTTGGCTTGGAGCCGGCGCCTACCATCTGGAAGTACATCCCTTTCCCGAACTTACCGCCAACGCTGAGGGCGCGGACCGTTCCGCCGTGCCGGAAACCACTACCTTCCCGGAGGTGAGTTTTACTGATTTTGAACGCAGCAATCTCAGCAACGGCCTGGAACTGATTGTCGCGCAGCGGACGGCCGTGCCCATCGTCCGATTCAATTTGAGTTTCGATGCCGGTTTCGCGTCCGACCAGTTCGGCGAACCCGGGACATCGAGTCTGGCGATGGCGATGCTCGACGAGGGCACGAAAAAGCGCAACGCGCTGGAAATCAGTGATGAGGCCGCTCGACTGGGTGCTCTCATTGGTGCGGGCTCAGGCATCGACACCTCCACCGTTACGCTGAATGCGCTGACGGAAAACTTGGACGAGTCTCTGGCCCTGTATGCCGACATCATCCTGAATCCGGCATTTCCCGCGAATGAGCTGGAACGACTCCGCAAGTCGCGCTTCGCGCAGATAAAACAGGAAAAAACTCAACCCATCGGCATGGCATTGCGCATTTTCCCGAAGCTTCTGTATGGCGAGGGACATGCGTATTCGCTGCCGCTGACCGGCTCCGGCAGCGAAGAGTCGGTCGCTCGCATTAGCCGCGATTCGCTCGTCAATTATCATAAAACCTGGTTCAAGC
>JADFNG010000068.1 GCA_022563505.1 Pseudomonadota bacterium
TGGCAATGTGAACAATACGGGTGCCAAGTCGACCTATCTTGTGGATCTCATGAGCGAGCTGATATATCGTCAACGCGGTGATGCCTACAGCGATCATGACTTACGGAAAGCGCTGCGAAATACCAAAGTCGTATCCGCGGATGTTAATCCCGGCATACACCCGACCTGGCCGGAAGTATGGGAGGCAGGCAATGCCCCACGGCTCGGTTTCGGTGTCAATTTAAAATTGTATGGCGGTGGTTTTAACGCCAACTCCGAGTTCATTGCCTGGACACGGGCCTATTTCGATGATGCGGGCATTGCGTGGCAGACGGCCACCTATAAAGGCAGGGCATCGGGCGGCACAATTGGCAATTCTTTGTCGAAAGACAATATGGAAGTTATCGATTATGGCGTCCCGGTGTTATCGATTCATTCAACGTATGCCGTGAGTTCCAAAGTGGATGTACACATGTTGTATCGTGCGATGAACGCGTTTTATCGGTACAAGAATTGAACACGCGAGGGTTGTTGGTTGGCGCGATTCTCTCAAGCTTGTTCGCGCCTCGGGAGACGCTCCTACAATTTTTCTATCGGCACTCCTGTAGGAGCGTCTCCCGAGGCGCGACCGACGAGCTTGCCGCCGGCACTTTCTAACTAGCTACGATTTCCCTCCAGCGCCCTCACATCCATCCCGGACGGCTTCTGATAAACGCGTAACCCGAATTCCGGAATAATCGCCAGCAAATGATCAAAAATATCGGCTTGAATACTCTCGTAAGCAACCCATGCCGTTGTTTTCGTAAAAATATAAATCTCGATGGGCAGGCCATCCGCGCCAGGCGGTAACTGTCGTACGAGAAACGTCATGGACTCGTTGATGTCTGACCGGTTGCGCAGGTAATTCACAATATAGGCCCGAAAGGTACCGATGTTCGTCAAGCGGCGTTGGTTTACGTTGGTTGCTTCGCCGCTATTCAGTGCCGCGTTCACCGTCGACAATTCCTGCTGCTTGGTCTCGATGTAATTCTTGAGCAAGGCGAAGCGATTGAATTTTGCCGTCTCTTCATCGGTCAGAAAACGAATGCTGTTTTGATCCAGTAAAAGCGAACGCTTTATCCGCCGACCACCGGATTCGCTCATGCCCCGCCAGTTGCGGAAGGACGCGGTTATCAGTTTGTGCGTTGGAATCGTCGTAATCGTCTTGTCCCAATTTTGCACTTTGACCGTGTGCAGAGCGACATCGATGACATCGCCGTCGGCATTGCATTCCGGCATTTCGATCCAGTCGCCTACGCGAACCATGTCGTTGCCGATCAACTGGATACTCGCAACCAGCGACAGGATGGTGTCGCGAAAAACGAGCATCAACACCGCTGTCATCGCGCCAAAGCCACTGAGCAACAACAGCGGCGAGCGGTCGAGCAGAGCTGCAACGACCAGAATCGCGCCGATGCAGTAGAGAATAATTTTCGTTACCTGGAGATAGCCTTTGATCGGCCGGTCTTTGGCAATCGGGTATTGCTCGTAGATGTCATTGGCGGCGTCCATCAATGCGCCCACCGCCAACATGATCATCAACGCCATGTAGGCCAACGCGATGTTTTCGATGACCTGCAGCATTCCATCCGGAATACCCGGCACCCATTGCGCGCCATATATAACGATGACGGCTGGAATGATTTTGGCGAAGCGTCTGAAAACCTGCTGATCGACGAGTGCATCATCCCAGGTGCTGCGTGTTCGTCTTGCGAGTCCGCGCAACAAACGCAGCAGTTGGCGCTTCGCGATCAAGTCTGCGATTAGTGCAACGATAATGAGAAGTGCGATGCCGACCAGCGTGGCGATTAGCGGGTAATCGGTGAGGCGGTTCGAAGCGATTTGCAGCAGGTTTTTTAGTTGATCCATTGAATGATTGATCTTTTATTGCGTAATTGGCTAAGCTTGGCAATGATACAAGAAAATTCCTTGATTACGCGGGGGGCGGCGAGAATGAGGACCTTTATCGAAGGCATGCCGAAAGCGGAGTTGCACGTTCATCTGGAGGGCACCCTGGAGCCAGAGCATATTTTTGCACTGGCGCAACGCAACGGCATTGAGCTCGAATACAAAACGCCGCAGGACGTTATCGATGCCTATGATTTTCACGACTTGCCGTCATTCCTGACTATCTACTACGCTGCCATGGGCGTATTGCGGGAAGAACAGGATTTCTACGAACTCGCCTACCGGTATTTCGAAAAGGTTGCTGTCGAAAATGTGCTGTACGTTGAGCTTTTTTTCGATCCACAGGCCCATACGAGTCGAGGCGTTGGTTTCGCGACCATTATTGGTGGAATTCACCGTGCGCAATCGGCTGCCGAGACGAATCTTGGCGTCAAATCCAACCTCATCATGTGCTTTCTGCGTGACCTGAGTGCCGAGTCAGCCATGGCGCACCTGGAAATGGCATTACCTTATCTTGATCGAATCATCGGTGTGGGTCTGGATTCCGATGAAAAAGACAATCCACCGCTGAAATTCGCTGAGGTCTTCAAGCGCGCCCGGGAACACGGTCTGAAACTCACCATGCACTGTGATGTGAATCAAAAGGACATCGGTGCGCACCTTTGGGAATGCCTGAACGACATCCAGGTTGATCGCATCGATCACGGCGTGAATGCTCTCGAGGACGAGGCAATGTGCGATGAGATCGCGAAGCGGGGCCTTGGCTTGACCGTATGCCCGGTATCCAACCGCTTTGTCGTGCAGTCGCTGACGGCGACAGAGATTCGTGCGATGTTGCAAAAGGGCATGAAGGCGACCATCAATTCGGATGATCCGGCCTATTTTCGCGCCTACATGAACGAGAATTTTATTGCGTTGCAGGAAGAGGGCGATTTCAGCAGGGACGAAATTGTACAGCTTAGCCGCAATGCGTTTGAAGTCGCCTGGATAGATGATGCGCAAAAACAGATTTTCTTGCGAGCACTGGACGATTATGTGATCGACGCGGCCTGATGCGATTGATTTGGCGTACGCGCGAGAAACAGCAGCGCCAGACAGATCGTCATGCCGAGGAGCGTCGCAGTACCCAGCATCGCCACGTTCCAGTGTTCGACAATAGCCCCGGCACTGATGGCGGCCCACGCAAAACCACTTACCAGCAACGGGGTGGCAATGGCGGCCCATTGCCCGTCCGAGTCCAGTGATCCGGATAAAGCCAGCAGAATCGGAAAATTAAATTGCAGGGAAAAAATTGCGGGCACCAACGCAACCATGAACAGCAGTTGACTGTTGGCATTGATGGCGACATACCAACCGAAGCCACAGGTAATAAAGGCAGCCGCCAGTGGCCGCAAAGGGCCAAATCGGCCGCTGCACCAACCGCCCAACTGGCATGCCAAAGCGGACACAAGCACCAAGATCCCAATGAAGGAACCCGCCGATGCGTATTGCATGCCAAGATCCAAGGCCACCGTAAACATATACGCGAACCCCAGTCCGCTTGAAGTCACAAAGAGCATACCCATCAGTACGACGGCAACGGGCCGTACGCCGATTTTCAGCGGTACAAGCAACGTTTCCTCCGTCGATTTCCTGCTGGCAGGCTCTTGGTAGCGTGTCATGAATGCGGTAAACAATGTTGCGACCGCCGCCGCAAACAAATAGCCGCCTTGCAAGCCATACATCCCAATGCATGCGCCGATGCCTGCAATCATGAATGACATGAAAAAGACGGCCATCATGTCGACAAAACCAAATATTTCATCGGCGAACGATGTCGTGGCAATGATTTTGGAGGTTGCTCCCATGAGCACACCCACGGATATTCCGCCAGCAAGCTGTGCTGGAAGCAGCAAACTCCTGTGGTTGAAATAAGACGCACTAAGCAATTCGGCTGCGATCAGAATTCCGCCAAAGATCCAGACCAGTTTTTTCAATGTCAGGTGACCGAATACGTATCGGAGTAAAAGCGAGGCGAAGGCGATGCCGACAAAAGGCATGGCGACAGCCAGTCCAGCAAGCGACGGGGAAAAGCCAGCTTGCTCGACGAAGCGTGTGAGCAAAATGGGTTTCATCGCGCTGAACAACGTGGACATGCTGTAGGCAGATGCGCCCACCACAAGCAGGCCGGTGTACTGAAAAATTCGCGGCAGTTTCACAGGGGTTGTCAACTAGTTCGCGGACTTTGCAATGTGAGTAGCCAGGATTTTTTGTTGCAGATGCTCGCCCGCAGTAACCGGGGGATACTGTGCCGGCTTATCGGCAGTGATGCAGCTATCCAGCACTGACACCGGAGTGGCACTGTCCGGGTCCACGAAAACGGCGATCGAAAAACGCTCACGATGACCGATCTTGGGTTTCACCCGGTGCCATGTGGAACGATAGCGACCGTTCGTCCAGCGCTCCAGCAAGTCCCCTGAGTTTACAATAATGGCAGACTCAACATAGTCGACGGCTTGCCATTCATTATGCGCATCGCGGACCTCAAGCCCGCCAACATCGTCCTGAAATAACAGCGTCAACAGGCCGTAGTCCGTGTGTTCTCCGGCACCCAGTTGCGTGTCGGCAACCTAGCCCGTGCATGTGTTCGGATAGTACAACAACCTGAGCGTGATGTTTTCGCCATTGTGATAACGCACAAAGAAATTGCGTTCCATGCCGAGTGCTTGCGCGAGAACCCGCTGCACCTTATGTGCGCCGTCAATACTCGCCCTGTAAAACTCATGCATCAGGTCGCGAAATTCCAATGAAGGCCAGCGGCTGTCATCCAGCGAGTCGTGCAGGACATTTCGCATCGTAAAAGTTTCTTTGAGGTCGGCCGGTTTCAGTGGGTCGAGGTGCTCTTCGCACATGCCCTGATAGCCAAAATTTTCGCTGGCGGATCGATAGGCACAGGCAGACTTTGTGGTGAGATCGCTGTGGAAATAGTGCTGGCTCGCAGCGAATACCCGCCGCAACAATGCAGGCTCGATTCCCAGGTTGGTGAGCGACATAAAACCGATCATCGATAAAGCCGAGTCAACTTCACGCGTCAGTGTTGCCAGTTTGTCTGCATCGCCGGAGTCGAAATGTTGAAAATCGATAACAGGTACTTTCACAATTGATCCTTGATTGCTGTCGATTCCAGCGCGGCATTGCCCATGCTCGATGCGATTCGTATTCTAATCATACATTTTCAGGAGAGTGCCAGGTGAGTATCCCGCAATTGGTTGTGCTTGACTCAGACAAAGGGTGCCGCAGTGACGGAAAGCCCGGCTGATAATTTCCGCGATGAATACGTGTTGTCCAAATGACAGGGCGAACGGTTTCTGTTGTTATCAAAATTCCTTGCGTTCATTCCTTGACGTGACGTCTACGCTGCTAATAGACTGTCATTAACTCATCGAGACCGGCTGAGGGACAGGCCCATTGAAGCCGGGGCAACCTGCAGGACTTAACCATCCTGAAAAGGTGCCAACTCCTACGGAGCAGCAACGCTGTATCCGAAAGATGTTTGTCAGTGCAACGCGTAGCAGCGAAGGGCATGACACGCCTCCTGGCGGTTTTCGCGGGATTCCGATGAGTAACAGGCGACCTGGTCGCTTAATTGGAATCAACGTGGAGATTGGAGCATGACCTTCCGACCCGACCCAGCAACCCTCGCCGTTCGCGCGTCCGTAGAATCCGATACACAGCATGGCGCGGTTATGCCGCCGTTATATCTGTCGTCGAATTACACTTTTGCAGGACTGGGAGAAAAGCGCCAGTACGACTATTCCCGCAGTGGTAATCCCACCCGGGATGCGCTTGCCGAAGCATTGGCATCGTTGGAGGGCGGGGAAGCGGCGGTCATTACTTCATCGGGTATGGCGGCATTGAATCTCGTGCTGCAGCTTCTTGAGCCCGGCGATCTTTTGCTGGCACCGCACGATTGTTATGGCGGCAGTTACCGACTGTTCGAAAACCTGGCTAAGAAAGGGCATTTCGAGCTGGCGTTTGTCGAGCAGACGAATACGGCTGAGCTGGAGCGGGCGGTTGCGCGCCGACCGCGGCTGATTTTGATTGAGACGCCATCAAATCCGTTGCTGCGTATCGTCGATATTATGCAGGTATCTGAATTGGCAAAATCATGTGGGGCGCTGCTGGCAGTCGACAACACGTTCCTGTCTCCGGTTCTGCAACAGCCGATTGCGCTCGGCGCGGATATTGTCATTCATTCGACCACAAAGTATCTGAATGGTCACAGCGACGTCGTAGGTGGCGCGGTTGTTGCAGCGACGGCCGAACTGGGTGAAAAACTGGCGTGGTGGGCGAACTGCCTGGGCATTACCGGTGCGCCATTCGACAGCTATCTGACATTGCGTGGAATTCGGACGCTGCATACGCGCATGCGCCAGCATCAGGAAACGGCTCAATCTCTGGCTGAAGCGCTTGCTCAGCATGCCGGTGTAAGACGGGTCTATTACCCGGGACTTGCTACGCACGATGGACATGACATTGCCTGTCGTCAGCAATCCGGTTTCGGTGGCATGCTGAGTTTCGAGATTGAGGGTGGCGAGGCGGCGGTACGCACATTTGTTGACCGCTTGCGATTCTTCTCGTTAGCGGAGTCACTGGGCGGCATCGAAAGCCTGGTCTGCCATCCACCGACAATGACGCATGCGCCCGTCAGTGAAGCGGCACTGAAGGAGGCGGGTATCGGACAAAACCTGATACGTCTTTCCATTGGCCTGGAGAGCGCGAACGATCTCCTGCAGGATGTGCTGGAGGCGCTGGATGCAGCATCGCACGCGTTGACTTTGCGGAGTATTGCCACGGGTAACTGATGTGACCGCCGAAGCCCCGCTTGCGGAATACCTGCTGCGCCATCTGTCCGCAGAAACGCAGTTTTTGGCGCTGCCGGATCCGTTCCCGCTGGAGTCTGGTGAGCGGCTGGATGCGGTCACGGTGGCCTATCGGACCTGGGGCGACCCGGCTAACGCACGCGACCACAGCATTCTTATTTGTCATGCACTCACCGGGTCTGCCGATGTCGATGAGTGGTGGCCAGGCATCATTGGAACCCACAAGGCATTCGATCCGGCGCGGGATTTCATTGTCTGCAGCAACATCCTGGGCGGTTGCTACGGCACCACCGGGCCGGTTTCATTGCGGTCGTGCGGCATGCAGCGTTACCGGGGCGACTTTCCGCAAATTACCGTGCGAGATATGGTGCATCTGCAGCGCTTGTTGCTGGATCATCTCGGCGTTGCACGCATTGAGCTGATCACCGGCCCTTCATTGGGCGGCATGCAGGCGCTGGAGTGGGCGGCGCTGTATCCGGAACGGGTCAACAACATTGTCGCGATCGGCGTCGGTGCCAGGCATTCCGCCTGGTGTATCGGTATCACCGAGGCGCAACGCGCCGCGATTTACGCGGATCCGAACTGGCAAGACGGCAATTATAACGATGACCAACGTCCACAGGCCGGCCTGGCAGCCGCTCGCATGATGGCGATCTGCAGCTATCGCAGCTGGCACAGCTTTGAGAATCGTTTCGGGCGAGATTCAACGGATGACGAAGACTTCCAGGTACAATCATATCTTCGTTACCAGGGCCGCAAGATCAATCAGCGCTTTGACGCAAATTCCTACGTGCGACTGACACAGGCGATGAATTCGCACGATATTTCGCGGGGGCGCGGTGAATTGACGGAGGTCTTGAAACAACTGCGGCAACGAGCGCTGTTGGTGTCTGTCTCGTCGGATATCCTGTATCCACCACACGAGCAAGCGCTGCTCGCACGGCATTTGCCCAACTCCGAGTATGCCGTGATCGAATCGGAGTTCGGTCATGACGGGTTTCTGCTGCAGACAAAAGAACTGGCAAAACTCATTCGTCAATTCAGGCAGAAATCGTCAATAATTTCTGCGGCGGCATAGGCAGCGGTATCGTCGGCATCAATGAAGGACTGATATCGAACGAAACGGCCCCCTTCGGTGGTGTAAAAGAATCAGGACAGGGCCGTGAAGGTTCAAAATACGGGCTTGACGACTATCTTGAGATAAAATACATATGTATGGGCGGGATCGTTCGATAATTGAGGCTGGATGCATATATCCGATTAGCAGGAGCACACATTCTATGTTGACGCGACGCGATTGTCTGAAATACGTAACGCTTGCCGGCGCAGCAATCACTCTGCAGCCGCGCATGCTGGAGGCCATTGAGAGCGGTGACCTTATCATGCGAGCTATTCCATCTTCGGGCGAAAAACTGCCGATTGTGGGCCTTGGCAGCTCGGCAACTTTTTCATCCCTTGCCCGCAGTGAAGATGCCACCAGGCTACGCAATGTGATGAGGACGCTTATTGAACACGGTGGTGCGGTTTTTGATACTGCACCGGCTTATGGTGCCTCAGAGGAGGTAGCCGGAAAAATTATTCAGGAACTGGACGCAAAGAAGAAAATTTTCTGGGCAACGAAACTGAATGTTGCTGGCCGTGGCCGCGGTGCAGCGGATCCTGCCGCCGCGCGCGCGCAGCTCGATCGATCGTTTCAGCGCATTGGAAAAGACCCGATCGATTTAATCCAGGTGCATAATCTTGGCGATATTCCCACGCAAATGGGCATCCTGAAGGATCTCAAGGCAGAGGGAAGGGTGCGCTATATTGGCGTCACTTCGACTCGAACAAGCCGTTATTCAGACCTGGCTAAAGTCATGCGTGAAGAACCGATTGATTTCATCGGCGTGGATTACGCCGTGGATAATCGTCACTCCGCAGAGATGATTCTTCCCTTGGCCCAGGACCTGGGAATTGGCGTACTGATTTACATTCCATTCGGTCGCACGCGTTTGTGGCGCAGAGTCTCCGGACGGAATGTGCCGGCCTGGGCGCAGGAATTTGGTGCGCACTCCTGGGCTCAGTTCTTTATAAAGTACATCGCTGCTCACCCGGCTGTCACGGCCGTTACGCCGGCCACCAGCAAAGCCGAGAATATGCTGGATAACCTCGGCGCGGCCGTTGGAGAACTTCCGGATGAGGCGACTCGACGACGCATGGTGGAATTGGTTGAGGCATTGCCGTCCGCCTGATGGAACGCATAACAGCAGTCTGACGAACAAGAACTAACTCGCAAGAGCACCATAGGTATCAATGCCTTCACCGGCATCACGCCTGGCATTCAATTTCATCACTGCAACGGGAGCTTTGTTATTGCTCATGTCTGCCAATCGAAACACTTTGAATCGTTCTTGAGACATTCGTATCGACGGCAGAATCGTCAGTCGTCTTGATAGCCATATAAAATATCCTTTTCGATTCTTCCGCCGACCTGCTGAATAATTTGTGTGGCGCACCAGGTGCCGAGGCGCGCGCACTCGGCCAATGATTGATCGGCCGTCCACCCGTACAGAAAGGCAGCGGTATAGGCATCGCCGGCACCGGTCGTGTCGATCACTTCGTTCACCGTGATAGCTTCCTGGACGATCGTTTTACCATTCTGGACGATGACTGAGCCCTGGCTCGAACGGGTCAGGACAAATAAATTGTCAAAATCAGCCAGCGCCGGCAGCACCTCTTCGAAGGTTCGCTTCTGCAGTAGTTCCATGATTTCATCTTCGTCCGCAAAGACAATATCGATACCGTCTTTCACGGCGGCATAAAATGCATCCCGATGTCGTTCGACACAGAATGAATCCGACAGCGACAAGGCCACCGTGGAGCTATTCTTCCTGGCAATGTCGATGGCGCGTTGTGTCAGTGCCGGACCCTCTGGAATATCCCAGACATAGCCCTCAAGCAGAATGACTCGCGGTGAGTTGACGGTCTGCTCTGTGATGTCCTGGGTGCTCAGTTCCGTGCAGGCACCGAGATATGTTTGCATCGTGCGCTGTCCATCTGCGCTGATCAGGACGTGACAGCGCGCGGTTGGCGCGCCGTTGGCGGCTGGATTCGTACGGATATCGACACCCAGCGAACGCATGTCGTGCACAAAAATCTCACCAAGCTGATCGTCGCTGACCCTGCCGATGTAGGCGGCCGAGCCGCCCAGATTGGCGAAGCCGGCAATTGTATTGGCGACGGATCCGCCTGACATTTCTGTGGCCGGGCCCATCTTGGCGTAAATCTCGTGGGCCTGTTGCTCGTCGATCAGAGTCATGGAGCCCAAAGGTGCGCCGATTTCGTTCAGAAAATCGTCGTCGACATGCGCAAGAATATCGACAATCGCGTTGCTGATGCCGAGTAGTTGAACGTGTTTTGTCATTTGCAGGGTTTCCGTCGTTAGATACAAAAATCATTGCTGTCATGCTCGTGCTGGTGAATGTAAATACCAAAGACGGGCATGACTCATCGCAATCGTGGTCCGGGTCCTTTTCGGAATGCTGGAATTGCGGACAGGGCTGAGTGCCTGCGTTGCTTCAGAATTTCCGTTAATAACAATATTTACGCCACTTTACCGAATTTAATAATAGTGTTTTGAGTGATGATTTGATACTCGGGAATGTCAGATTGCGGCGGAAATCGCTTTGCCGAGACTGCTGGTAGAGGCATTCCCACCCATGTCGGGTGTCAGTTTGACACTTGTCCGCCATACGTTTTCTATCGACGTCATTATGCTGTCATGGCATTCTGATGTACCAGGTGCTGTAGCATCATCGCACGCGTCCAGATTCATGCTAATCGGAATGGGCGGAACTAAAGGAATGTCTCCATGACGATGCAGCATTACAAGATCGTTTTGCCAGAGCACCTGAATGACTACGGCTTCCTGTTCGGTGGCAACATACTGAAATGGGTGGATGAAATCGCCTACATCCGTGTCAGCCTGGATCTTCCGGGGCAGAAATTCGTCACTGTCGGGCTCGATGACGTGACCTTCCGGCATCAGATTGTGAAGGGTCAAATCCTCTGTTTTCAATGTGAACAAACGCGTATCGGAAAAACGTCCGTGACGTACCAGGTTCAGGTGTTCGGTGAACGCTATCAACGGGATCAGCATAAGGTGCTGTTTGAAACTCATATCACCTTTGTTTGCATCGACGATGAGGGAAATAAGGCACCAATACAGGTCGCATGAGTTGGCAATCCATGGCGACCTGGTCTGCATAACCCCGTGGAGCAAGTATTTCAGGCTGTAAACTGTTCGACGCGAAGTTACTGCGAACTCAAGAGGTGCCACAGGTGGTGATCACCGGGTATGAGATCGACTGAGGAATAGGTCAGAGGTTCCTTAACGGATTCAAAGCGAACGAACGTTAGTCTCCGTCGACGAGGTCGTCAAAAAAACTGACTACCCCGGTCCCAAGTGAATACTGTGCGCCAATGACCAATAGACCATTGTCCCGGATCATTCGCCGCAGGATGTCCGAGTGAAGTTTCAGATGGCTCACTGAATTACGAATGTTCTCCTTGATGGCCTGACTCACAAGCTCATCATGTCCCAACCTGTTTCTTGACTGCAGCAGTCCTTGTACAGACGGGCGGATGAAATCAACAATTGCCGCGACATTTGGCGAGCGACTGTCTGCCGGTCGTTCGAGTTCCTGCAGAGTGGTCAGGATGGCACTGCAACGAGAGTGTCCCATAACCACGATCAGACGAGCACCGAAATGCTCCGCAGCGAATTCAATGCTGCCTACCTGAGAGGCGGCAACGATATTGCCCGCTACGCGGATGACGAAGAGGTCGCCGAGACCTTGGTCGAAAATAATTTCTGTCGGCACCCTTGAATCGGAACAACCAAGCACGATTGCGAATGGCGCCTGCGCGGCGGCGACTTCGTCGCGACTCTTGCGGTGTGTGAGTTTAGTGTGGTCGGAATCGTCTGCCACGAAGCGACGATTACCGTCGCGTAATTTTTGCAGAGCCTGTTGTGCTGGGATCATGACTTCCTGGCGACCGTCATGGCATGATGCCATCATATCGCCCATTAATCATGAGATGAACCCAGATGCTCGCGACGTAACCCAGCGCAATGACCGGCATCCACTTCAGGTGCCCGAAAAATGTATACAGACCGCGTGCCTGCCCCATGAGCGCAACACCTGCTGCCGAGCCGATGGACAGCATGCTGCCGCCGACGCCGGCGGTGAGCGTAACGAGCAGCCACTGGGTGACGTCCATTTCCGGATTCATCTGCAGTACGGCTACCATGACCGGAATATTGTCGACGATGGCCGAGATAACACCGACCAGCGAGTTGGCAATCGTCGGGCCCAATTCGATATAGATGATATTCGATAGCACGTCGAGATAACCGATGAAGCCCAGGCCCCCGACGCACATAATGACGCCGAAAAAGAATAGCAGCGTATCCCATTCCGCTCTGGCCACAGCTTGAAAACTGTCGAATGCGTGCACATCACCGACTTGGCCGTATCCCGGTGTATCTGCCGGTGTTGGTACATGGGTTGTGGCCAGGTAGTGGCCAAAGATCTTGAGGTAGGCCAGGCCGGTCATCATGCCCAGGAACGGAGGCAGGTGCAGGAAGTTGTGAAAGGAAACCGCAGTGGCGATCGTACAAGCGAAGAGAAAAATAATGCGTTTGGCGCCGCGCTTCATAAGCACCAATTCGTCGCTCGACTCAGGTCGTTCCCTGCTGACGGCCAGCGACATAATCGTAGCGGGGATGATGTAGTTTACGACCGAAGGGATGAAGAGCGCGAAAAATGTGCTGAATTCGATAAAGCCCTTTTGCCACACCATCAGAGTTGTGATGTCACCGAACGGGCTGAATGC
This sequence comes from Pseudomonadota bacterium, assembly GCA_022563505.1. Classification (GTDB taxonomy): domain Bacteria; phylum Pseudomonadota; class Gammaproteobacteria; order Steroidobacterales; family Woeseiaceae; genus JAADHU01. The sequence continues at coordinate 12,666 of JADFNG010000068.1, forward strand.
GCCGCCGGCGTTTGCGGCGACCACGATGTTGATGCATGCAATGCCGATAAAGCGCTTGTTGCCTTGACCGACGGCCAGTACGACCGCGCACATCACCAGTGCTGTCGTCAGGTTGTCGATTATGGGCGACAGGAAAAAACTGATGATGCCCGTGATCCAGAACAATTGCCGGTAATTGAAGCCATGACCCACGAGCCATGACCGCAGTGCATCAAATACCCGCCGTTCACTCATTGAGTTCACGTACGTCATGGCGGCCAGCAGGAACAGGAACAATTCAGCAAACTCAACAAGGAAATGCCTGACAGCATCCTGTGTCTCGTGGTTCATGCCATTCATGTACTGCGTGGCGATGAGCATCCAGATGATTCCAGCGCCGAGGATGACCGGCACGGATTTTCTCAGATGAGTAAATTCCTCCGCAATGACGAAAGCGTAGGACAGCACGAACACCCCGATTGCTGTATAGCCGACCCAGTGAGCAGTTAAGTTCATCGTGTTAATTCCTTTGTGAAAAGACCACCGATCACACCGAGAATGGATTTTGTGAGCGTCGTTTTACGTTTTCGAATCGCTGCGTCAGTGCATTGAACGCATTGCGGCTCAGAATCGTCTTGAGTAATTCACCGACCGTGCAGTGTTCCTCAATCGGGTGGCGCAATCGCTCACTCGGATTGATGATGTAGCTGTTACGCCGCCCTTCTTTCAAGCGCATCAGGATGCCGGATTGTTCCAGCTGCGTGACCATGCGAAGTGCCGTGCGCTCCGTAATGCCAACGCGCTCCGCCACATCGCGCAGACGGGCATCGGGAGTCTCGGCAAGGCAAACGAGAACGTGAGCGTAGTTGCTAAAGAAGTGCCAGCCGACGCTGGCGCCTCTTATGTCTTTCGGATCTTTCGACATTTTTCCAATATACGACAAAAAAGACCGGATAACAATGTCTTGTGTTGGTCGCTGGAAAACACTGGATCAGTGCACCGCGGTGCTGGCTCATCGCGTTGAAGTGCAAGCCATTGTTATAGTGAGTGCGAAGAAGGTGAACCCATAAATCAGAGCCCCGCTGGCGGGTAATGGAGGTGAATATTTCACAGCACTGGCATCAGTTGCCCGATTCCGAAGTCTTCGCGCTGCTCAAAACCGATCGTAACCGGGATCTCGATGACGCTGAAGTTGCGCACCGCCAGGAGCGGTTTGGCTCCAATGTCCTGACGCAGAAAATGGGAAGGAGTCCGTTTCTCTCATTTTTTCTGAAATTTCATCGACCGCGGGGTTACATTCTGCTCGGTGCCGCGGCGATATCACCGCATCTCTCCGGAAATGGGTGGATGCCGGCGCGATCTTCGGTGTGGTACTGATCAATGGGGTCATCGGTTTCGTGCAGGAGTCCACAAGGCCGTCAAAGCTCTGGAAGCACTGGCGCGGAGCATGGAGAGCGAGGCGACGGTTATCCGGGGTGGTCAAAAACAAAAGGTGTCTTCATCGGACCTCGTCCCCGGGGATTTGGTGTGAGTAACCGCCAGACAAAGAAATCTCCTGAACGATTTTTCAAGACCGTCCAGGAGACCATGGGGGAATCAAAAGCGAAAAATCCGCTTAACCAATCAGCTATCGCAATCTTTAGAACCGCAGAGACACTCCAAGACGGTAGGTGGTACCTGTCACGTTCGTCTCGATAGGCCGGAACTCCTGAAAATCGAAAACGCCTGATATCTCATTCGTCAGGTTGAGCGCTTCAAAGCTAATCGACGCATTGTCATTGATGTTGTACTTGGCGGTCAGATCCAGTTGGCCGTAGTCATACACCTTCACTTCACGACCTTGGCGAAGCTCTTTTACAAAGTCATCGCGCCACCCGTAGGCCAATCGCACATTGAATATTTCATTTTCAAAATATCCAATGATGTTGAACGAGTTTTTAGACTGACCTTGCAGGCGCGTATTGATTGAAACGCCATTGACGACCGCCGTAACATCGCTGTCCGAGTAGGTGTAATTAGCATATACACCAAACCCGTCGAATGGGCCCGGCAGGAATGTGAACGGTTGTTGGTAAACTAATTCCAGTCCCGTTACCTCACCACCTTGACCATTGATAGGTTGGCTGATCTGGAAGGTCTGTCCATTGATTGAATTGTCACCCGCATCCTTCAGTTCACTACCCTGGATCACCACAGGCACTTCAGCCTGAATAATGAATGAGTCCATATCCTTGTAGAAGAACGTGGCTGCCAGAAGTGCTTCTTCCCCGAAATACCATTCTGCGCCAATATCGAACTGGTTTGCGATGAATGGATCCAGCAGAGGGTTACCGGCGCTGCCCAGCTGTTGCGTCGGCTCGAGGCTGCGAGCTGGCGCCAGTTTGGAAAGAGTCGGCCGGGTCAGGCTACGGTTTGCCGTAAATCGCAGGATAACATCGTCGTTGA
>JADFNG010000069.1 GCA_022563505.1 Pseudomonadota bacterium
CCCATACCGATGGTGTAGGAACCCAGACTGAAGATGAACAGACAGCCCGCAATCAGAATTCCGGGACTCCCGCTGAGCCTGGCGACGGCCCGGTGCAATACCGAATCAATGGCCCCGCTCTTGCGCAGAATCGCGATGACACCGCCCGCAATAAATATCAGGAAAATAATGTCCTGCGCTGCTTCGAATCCTTTCGGTATCGCGGTCAGGAAATACCACGGCTCAATATTGACTTGTTGCTCGGCGGTCGCAGTAACATAGGTATCCGGGATCACCATTGAGCGACTGGGATTATCCGGATATGGCTCACGCTCAAACTGTCCCTGCGGTATGACGTAGGTCAGCAGTTGGGCGAGCACAATAAACGAGAAAATCAGGACCAGCGAGTCTATTGACCAGTTACTTTTGCTCAATGAAACAATCCTTGCTTGCCAACATGGGCGCTTGAGTGCAGATGCGCACCATAGCAAACTTTATACTCTGTCCCTGAGTTTTGGGGGCGTCTTTTGTGCCGATATTAGGGCAATAGAATGCCCGCCGCGCAATCTCCGTGCATGGAGTTGCGGGCGGGCGGTAGCGTCACTGGTCTCTGTAAACGCTAAGCTCTTAGCGTCGGCGATTTATACGTTTTCCTTTGTTATCCAGGCGGCGATCGATACGGTCACCCTTATTGTCCAGACGGCGGTCAATGCGGTTGCCCCTATTGTCCAGACGACGGTTTATGCGATCACCTTTGTTGTCCAGGCGGCGATCAATGCGGTCGCCCTTCCTGTGCAGATTGCGGGCCAGTCGATCGTGGCCCGCATCCGCGGCACGATCAGAGCGTCTGTCCAGGTTTCGATTGATTCGATCCGCTCTGTGGTCCAAACGTCGCTCGATACGGTCGCCTTTTTGGTCGAGTCGCCGCTCAACCCGATCGCCCTTGTTATCGAGCCGTTGTTCAATGCGGTCGCCCTGATCGGCGCTCGCGCTGGTGCTCATGGCAATCAATCCCGTGCTCACCAGTGCAACTGCCGCGATCTTCAATGCTTTCAACGTGTTCATAGCCCAACTCCTTTGGTCATCCGTTACTGTTTAGTGCTGTTATAGAAAACAACGCCGCCCTGGTCATTGGGTTGACACACATCGGCAGTTTCGGGTCATTGTTAAATCGCGCCGACGTCGATTCATCGTCAGCAATCTGGCAAGCTGTGCCAGGAACAAAAACAAAGGAACTCCCGCATGGCCGAAACGGTACCCCTGGTCACCCCCGCCAACATAGACAGCGTGTTTCGCAGGCACCGGATTCGAGTGATGCTTGCGATCACATTCGGCTACGGCTTCATCTACACCTGCCGGCTTGGACTTTCGATCGTCAAGAAACCCCTGATCGACAACGGCATCTTTACCATCGAGGAATTAGGCATGATTGGCGCCGCATTATTTTACGGCTACGCCAGCGGCAAACTCATCAACGGTTTTCTCGCGGATCATGTGCCGCCACGTCTCTTTTTCTCGTTGAGTATTTTCATCGCGGCGATCGTCAATCTGTTCATGGGCACGTCTGTCTTTTTGTGGCTCTCCATTTCGTTATGGGCTGTGAACGGTTTCTTTCAGGGGATGGCAGCTCCCGCCGCAGTCATTTCCATTACGAACTGGTTCAGCATCCATGAGCGCGGTCGGACGTACGGAATCTGGAGCGCATCGCATTCCATCGGCGAGGGCCTGACTTTTTATGTCATCGCCGGCATCGTGTCTGTCACCAGCTGGCGCGCGGGCTTCATCGCCCCTGGCATCCTCTGCATCGGTGCGGCGGCATGGGTTTATTCATTTCTACGCAATGCTCCACCCACGGTAGGGCTACCCACCATAAACGAGTGGAGTAACGAGCCCACGGAAGCAGCAAGAGAAGTGGCGACCTGGAAGACGCAAAAAGTCGTTTTCGGCATCAAGGCTATGTGGGTGATCGCGCTGGCCAGCGCGCTGATGTATGTTACTCGCTATGCCATTAACAGCTGGGGTGTCCTGTATTTGCAGGAGGTCCGCGGTTACTCGCTGATCGATGCCGGATTTCTGCTCGGCATCAATACCGTTGCCGGAATCTTGGGGTCTATTGCATACGGTTATTTATCAGACAACGTCTTCGATGCCCGGCGTCCGCCCGCCAACCTGATCTTTGCCATTGTTGAAATCCTGGCGTTGCTGGTCATTTTTTATGGGCCACAAAGTTATTTCGCGCTGACTATTGCCTTCGCCGTCTATGGAGCAGCCTTGAGCGGATTGGTGGCATCCGTCGGAGGCCTGTTTGGCGTGGATATCGCGCCGCGAGGAGCGACGGGCGCGGCCATGGGCCTGGTCGGTGTCTTCAGTTATCTGGGTGCTGCCATACAGGAGAACGTCAGCGCCGCACTCATCAGCGGCGGCACCCGAATTGTCGATGGTGCAACAACTTACAACTTCGACGTCGCTATTCAATTCTGGATTGCAACGTCTGTCGTCTCCATGGTGCTGGCAGCATCGCTCTGGAATACCCGGATCCGTGACTAGTGGTCCAACGGCTTGCGGCATGCGCGAATGACATCGCAACCGGAATTAAGACTGGTTCTTTTCGATCTGGGCGGGGTCCTGCTGCAACTCAATGATCCAATTGCAACATTTGGTCTGGATTGCAGTGAAGCGGATTTTCATCGGCACTGGCTGCTCTCCCCTGCCGTGCGGGAATTCGAGCGCGGTGCAATCACGGCTGAACAATTTGCCATCAGCGTCACCCGTGAGATGCGACTACCCTACAACGCGAAAACCTTTCTTGAACGATTCGTCGCATGGCCCGGTTCAGCACTCCCGAATGCGGTTGATCTGGTCGGACGTATTCCAGAGCGTTACGCGTGTGCAGTCCTGTCAAATACCAATGCTTTGCACTGGCAGTCACTCAATATCGAAAGCAGCTTCGGCCATCGATTTGAACGCTATTTTTTATCTTACGAGACCGGTTTACTCAAGCCCGATGAACAAGCATTTACGAACGTCACCCAGCAATACGATTGTGCGCCGGAACAGATTCTTTTTTTCGACGACAATCCATTGAATGTAACCGCTGCCAGGAAATTGGGCATGCATGCCGTTCTCTGCCGCACAGGAGCCGACCTCGCCGAAGCATTAGTCAACATGGGAATACTCTAAGCGTAAATCGAATTCGCCAAACGTAGACCTGCGGCTAGTGCGCTGTTTAAAAGGACTGGATGAGTTCAATCATCCGTAGCAGGGTCTTATCGTCCGGGAGGCGGCCAAATCCGGCTGACAAGTTATCTGCCGCATGATGTGGCTTGGTGGTCTCGGTCAGCACGCAAGTGACGGCGGGATTCGCGAGAATATACTTGAGTGAAAACTGTGCCCAGCTATCGCAGTCGAACTCCGCCGCCCACTCGGGAAGTTTTTTGTCACTGATCAGAGGGAAATACCGGCCATTAACGAAGGGACGATTGATGACGACAGCCACGCCCTTATCTCTCGCCATTGGCAACAGCCGCTCACCGGACTCGGGCTCCAGCATTGAGTAATTGAACTGCACAAAATCTGCTGTGCCCGATTGCAGCAGCGACTCAATCATCGGAAAGTAACGTTCACCGGAAACGGCAATGCCGATGTGGCGGGTCAAGCCCATTTCCTTCCATCTTCGCAATCGTCGCCACTGACCGTCAAAATCCACGGGCCGTTGAAGCTGCACCAGATCGAGCGACTTCTTGCCCTGAATCTCAAGCGATTTGCGCAAATAGGCCAGATCCTCCTGTTCGCTCTCCGTCCGCATATTGGCTGCCAGAAAGAGCTTCTCGTGCGCATCGTTCTCCTGCATATAACGCCCGTGCACCAATTGACTGCGGGCACCGGTATCGATAAATCGACCACCCTTTTCAAGCAATACGTCCAGGAGCCTGCGAGCACTGTCATAATCACCCTCACGAAATGATGGCGATTGGCCGAAACCCACCACCGGCAGCGTCTCTCCGCTGGACGGTATCTTCCTCGCGCGCATTCTAACGGTCGCACGAATCGCAGGTGACAGCGACAACAACGCAACAGTGCCCGCCGTTCCCTGCACAAAGCTTCGTCTATCCATTGCACACCCCTTATTTGTTCGGCGCGCGAAAGCGCTTTTTTTCATGGCTGCTCTTAACCTTACAGGAATCCGACGACCGGGTTGATTGTCCCATCAGCAAATCTGTGAGAGTGTCTGAGAGCTATGTTAAGCGCACTCGCGAAATTGCTGCTGTGGATCTGCGGCTGGACGCTGCTCGGTGAAATTCCACCATTGAAAAAGGCGGTTTTCATTGCCGCACCTCACACCTCGAACTGGGACGGTTTCTGGCTGATCGTTTACGGGTTTTCATTCGATATTAGACTCAGTATCCTCGCCAAACACACTTTGTTCTGGTGGCCGCTCGGCAGTATTCTGCGTGCCCTTGGCGCCGTGCCACTTGATCGCAGTCACTCATCCTCTACGGTGCAACAACTGGTCAACATGTTCGCGGAAAAGGAGCATTTTTTCCTTGCACTCGCGCCGGAAGGTACGCGTAAAAAAATGCCGTACTGGAAAACCGGTTTTTACCAGATTGCGGTTGCGGCGAAAGTGCCCATCGTACTTGCATTCATTGATTACGAACACCGAACAATGGGGATTGGTATTCAGATCGATCCAGTCGATGGTATTGAGGTCAATCTTGAGAAAATGCGCAAATTTTATGCGCCCTTTAAGCCCTGCCGTCCTGAGCGACTGGGGCCTGTCGCTTTTCCGCCGGACAAAATGACGGATCGCGATGAGGGAAGCTGATCTATTCTGCAACTTGCCTCTTGTGTGCAAAATAAATCACAGGTTCCCTGCTTTTACTACCAGGCATAACGAGCATTCAGGAAGAAATTGCGCCCCGGCGCATCGATACCGGAACCGTGGGTCCGATATCGTTTGTCGCTCGCATTTTCGATACCAAAATTGAAAGTCCAGTTATTTGTCGGCTGCCACGAAGCCACGATGTTCAGGGTCATCCAGCCAGCCGTGCCAAGCGGATCGATTCGCACGTCGCGCACATCGCGTGGACTCAGGCGATCCTGGTTTGCGGCAAACTCAACATAGGGCTCGATGGAGACGGAATCGTATAGCTGAAGATTGAGGCCGAGTCGACCGTTAAAGGGTGGAATGCGATCCGCAGGTACCGTATTGCCGCCACTGTCTTCCTGCTCGCCGAGCGTTTGATTCAGGACCAGCTCAACAGTGGTTCGCTGGCTCAGGTCATAATGCAGTGCCGCCTCGAAACCCCAAATGCGAGCGTTGGCTCGATTCTGTGTCTGCACAACATCCCGGCCGTCCTCGGTGATGGCCCCCGTCAAAACGGACGTGAGCCTGTCGTCATAATCCAGAAACCAGGCCACCCATTCCGCAGTTAATCTGGTGCTGCGGTGTTTGATACCCGCCTCGATCATCGTAACGCGTTCCGATTTCAGCTCTGCATTAGGAATGTTGAAGCGATTGCCCGGCCGCTCACCCAGCGTACCCAGGTCGAATATATTGGGCGCACGAAAACCGTAGCTCAAATTGGCAACAAGCCGTGTCGCTTCGGTCAGTTCAAATTGCCAACCGATATCGGCACTGATATCGTCGAGATTCAGGGTGGTTGGCGAAGAAAGCTCCGTTGCCGCCAATTTGATAGCGACGAAACTGTAACGTATGCCGCCACTCAGAGCGTGGCGTGCAGATACGTCCTGTGACAAATTTACAAAGACCGACGCCTGGTCGACAGTAGAGCCGTCTGGAAAGCGAGCCTGCACCCGATCAATATCGCCCGTCAGCAAGTCTTCTTCAAATCGCTTGCTGGAAACAATGTCGTGGTAGTACTCAGCGCCGACAATCCAGTTGCGCTTGTCAACAGTCCGGTTGGCACTAATCGAGAGACCGAACAGATTGCTTGCATTCGACTCCGTCCGACGTATGGGCGAAGCGAAATTTCTCGTGCGCCGATCATCAGTAATTCGCTGCCACGCGAGGTCAACCGTCCAGTTGGCCGCGAACATTCCATCATCACGGGTATGGCGAATGTGGATAAAGTCACGTCCATTGGGCTCAAAGCTGAATTCGGAAGATGAAGGCTGCGACTGCCCGAAACCTGCAACCAGTTCGTCCACCCGCGGCGTTTCCGGCTGGCGTACGGACTGAAAATCGAACAACCAGGTTGAGTGGTCGTCCGGAGTCATTGACAATGCAGCACGAAACCCCTGCGACTTATATCCGCTCGGACCGATGCGATCACCACCGCCGATGCGGCGATCGCCCGTTTCCAGATAATCAACACTGACCAGACCGGCAACACGATGGTTGCCCGCATCCAGCGATGCACGAATTGATTTACCCAATTCTGCCGTGTCGAAGCCAAGACTGAAATCACCGCGCCAGGAAATCTCGCGAGAGTCGAACGATGGTGTGCGGGTAATCACCTGTAGCACACCACCGACAGCATCGCTCCCGTAGAGAGACGTGGGTGAACCTCTGATGATCTCGATCCTCTCAACGGTGGCGGGCGAGACCAGCGCGAGATACTGAGTTGGCGCATTGCGGAAAATCGCATTATTCAGCCGCATGCCATCGACGAGGTGCAATACCTCTGAGCCTTTCAAGCCACGAATAATCGCGGCACCCTGCCCCGGCGTTGTTTGTTGCAGAAATACTCCAACTTCCGCAGCAAGCGCATCTGTTATCAGCTTGCCGGAACGAATCTTCTCTGCCGTGATGAGCGTCAACGCAACCGAAACCTTGCTCGATTCAACAGGCCGGCGCGTGGCCGTCACCTGAATTTCATCGATGGTGTCCGCATCCTGGGCTCGACTATTCGCCGGCAAGGCGATGATGAGAATAGTCATGCTCAGGCAAAGGAGTAAATCAGCGCGCATATCACGTATCATAAAAACACAGCGCGCAAGCTTACTGGTCTGGCCGCCACGGCACCAGCCCCAGCTACCCGGAGTCGTGACTGATGTGGATTTGAAATAAGAGTGCTGTCAGACGGGTCTCATAGGGACTATTGCCAACCATCGGCAAAATACCGTACCGCCTGGTTCCAATAACAAGGAGAATGACATGAAAGCCTCTGACCTGCTGGTCAAGTGCCTCGAAGAAGAGGGTATCGAATACATTTTTGGCGTACCTGGCGAAGAAAATGCCGACTTCATGATGTCACTCGAAGACTCGACCCAAATCAAATTTATCCTCACCCGTCACGAACAGGGGGCCGCGTTCATGGCGGAGATATACGGTCGCCTGACGGGCAATCCGGCCGGCGCACTTGGCACGCTGGGACCCGGCGCAACCAATCTGATCACCGGAGTCGCTGATTCAAATATGGATCGGGCCCCCATGCTGGTTCTGACAGGCCAGGGATCCACCGATCGCCTGCACAAGGAATCGCACCAGATCATGGACGTGGTCGCGATGTTCCAGCCGGTCACCAAGTGGGCAACGACCATTCTTAACCCGAACACCATTCCCGAGATAATACGCAAGGCCGTCCGTATAGCCCGCACCGAAAAACCGGGTGCCGTCCATGTAGAACTGCCCGAAGACATCGCCGCTATGGACTCGACGGCCGAGCCGCTTAAAGCACGACGATTTCGCCGCCCCGTCGCCGACAGCAAAATCGTCGATGAGGCTTTTTCGATGCTTAAAGAGGCTCGGCGCCCCATCATTATTGCGGGCAATGGCTGTATCCGCCGCCGTGCCAGCAAGCAATTGCGCATATTATGCGAACAAACCGGTATCGGCGTCGCCAGCACGTTTATGGCCAAGGGCTGCGTCGACATGGACGCGGCGTACTGTTTGTATACCGTCGGTCTCGGTAGCAAGGACCGGATTTCGATGGCGATCGACGATGCCGACCTGGTGATCACGCTGGGCTTCGACATGGTCGAATATCACCCGCAGCTCTGGAATCCGAATCGAGACAAGAACATCATCCACGCTGATTTTCTGGCCGCAGAAATTGACGAGCACTATCTCCCGCGAACAGAAGTCATCGGCGATCTCGCACATACGTTGTGGATGTTGAATGAACGTATTTCAGAGAGTCCGGATTTCGACTTTGATTTCGCGCTGCAACACAAATGCCGCCAGGACATGGCAGCCGATTTTGCAGAGTTCAAAGACGATCAGACGGTCGATTTGATCCGGCCGCAAAAAGCGCTCTGGGATGTGCGCCAGGTCATGGGGCCTCACGACATTCTGTTATCCGACGTGGGCGCGCACAAGATGTGGATCGCGCGACACTATCAATGTCACGAACCCAATACCTGCCTGATACCCAACGGCTTCTGCTCGATGGGTTTTGCGTTACCCGGTGCCATCGCCGCGGGCATTGTGCATCCCGACCGCCGCATCCTCGGCATTGCCGGCGACGCGGGGTTCCTGATGAATGTACAGGAGATGGAAACGGCTCGACGCATCAACAGCAACATCACCATGATGATCTGGGAGGACCATGCCTATGGCCTGATTGCCTGGAAGCAGGAGGGACAATTCGGTCGCCATACGGACCTTGCATTCGGCAATCCTGATTGGGCAAAACTGGCAGAGTCGTTTGGCTGGAATGGCCATATCGTCAATCGCAGCACAGATCTCGCGGGCACGCTGGAAACCGCGCTCGACGAAGCGGGCCCGAGCCTTATAGTTATTCCAATCGACTATCGGGAAAATGTATTACTCACCAAGAAACTTGGCGAAATTACATGCACGATTTAAGGCAGAAAATCGCGGCAGGCTCATGCCATTTTCCATTAATGATCTCCAGCAGTCGAGCGGCAATCGGTGAACTCAATGTCTTGTCGCCGTATGACGAAAGACGACTTGGCTGTGTCGAGACCAGCGGTCCGGCGCATGTCGAAGATGCGCTTGCCAGCGCGTATGCATTGCACCGCGACAGGAGCGCCTGGCCATCCGTCCCGGAGCGCATCGCAATTCTCGATAGAACCGCGGTACTGATGGAGGAACAAGCGGATGATCTGGCATTACTCGCAACAAGCGAAGGTGGCAAGCCGCTGACCGACTCGATCGTCGAAGTCACCCGTGCCATCGACGGCGTGCGCTTATGCGTCGAATCGCTACGCGGGCATCCCGGCAGAGTCATCCCGCTCGGCACGACGCCGGCGACAACCGGACGAATCGCGCATACACAGAAAGAACCGATCGGTGTCGTGGTCGCGGTTAGCGCTTTTAATCACCCGCTCAATCTCATCATTCACCAGGTGGGCCCTGCCATTGCCGCAGGCTGTCCCGTCATCGTGAAACCCGCTGCCGATACGCCCCTGTCTTGCCTGCAGTTCGTCACATTGCTGCGGCAAGCCGGCCTGCCGGATGCCTGGTGCCAGGCGATCGTCACAGATGATCAGGATACGGCCGAGAAACTGGTCACCGACCGGCGACTGGGTTTTTTCAGCTTTATCGGCAGCGCACGCGTCGGCTGGATGCTGCGCTCTAAACTCGCGCCGGGCGTGCGCTGCGCACTCGAACACGGCGGCGTGGCGCCGGCTATCCTGACAGCCGATTGCGACCAGGATCTTGCCCTGCAAGCCATCCTGAAGGGTGGTTTCTATCATGCGGGCCAGGTGTGCGTATCGGTACAACGGGTGTTTGCACCGCGGACGATGGCAAGCGAATTCGCTACCAGCCTCGCCTCGGCGGCTGCCAGATTGCGAGTTGGCGACCCAGCGGATGCATCGACCGAGGTTGGGCCACTGATTCGAAAAGCCGAAGTCGAACGAATTGGTGCATGGGTCAATGAGGCCGTCGCTGCCGGCGGGACACTGTTATGCGGCGGCAAGAGTTTGTCGGATACCTGCTACGCACCGACGGTGATTCTGGACCCACCCGCGGATGCACGCGTCAGCATCGAGGAAATATTTGGCCCGGTCGTCTGCGTCTTCAGTTATGACAATGTCAATGATGCCGTTGATATTGCCAATTCGCTTCCCACCGCTTTTCAAGCGGCCGTTTTCAGCCGTGATATCGATCAGGCAATGGCACTCGTCCGAAACCTGGATGCATCAGCAGTGATGATCAACGATCACACGGCCTTCCGCGACGACGTGATGCCCTTTGCGGGCTTGAGAGAGTCGGGTCTGGGTACCGGCGGTATCCCCTACACGCTCGAGGACATGCAGATCGAGAAGATGACTGTAATTAAGACTCCCAAACTCGACTGAATCAACGCGTAGGAGCGTCTCCTGAGGCGCGATACTGAGATGTTACGGTGCGCATTGGATTGGATGAAGAACTAAAGGTCAGTCCGCTTCCAACCGATTTGTCCTGGTCTTGAATTGTAGGCGACTGGGTCGCGCCTCAGGAGACGCTCCTACAGGAGGAGTCGAGGATACAGGCAGCATCGCGACAATTCGCGAAACCGGGGTGATCACGATGAGCGAATTTGTTGCCTGAGTTCGGCGACCTCGGCTTCCAGCTTGCTTACGCGCTCTTCCAGGTCGGCTACGCTGCGGCGCCCGGAGGGGCTGGCAGATGTTGTCGCCCGCGCTTGCGCGACGTGTACTTCGATGTCGACCGGCCCGGCGAACAAGTGCATGTATTCGGCATCTTTGCGCCCGGGCGTACGTGGCAACTTCACAACCAGAGGCTTGCCCTCGTGCTCAAGCAGGCTGGCGAGCGCTTCCTCAACGGCTGCGTTGTCGCCAAAGGTATGTAGCCGCCCGCTGTGCGCTCTCAGTTCGCCGGGCGTCTGCGGACCGCGCAACAACAACAGGCAGACGATGGCTAACTGCGGTGGTTCAAACTGAAAATCACTGTAGCGCGTGTTGCAGAAGCGATGCGCGTATTTCTCCACCCTGCTCTTGAAATTCTCTTCCGTCCGCATGAGATGTTTGGCTTCCAGATCGCGGACTGCGCGTTGCACTGCACCTGTTTCCAGCGACATCACTGGATCGCGGCCGGACTTCTGATTGCAGGCGTTGGTCAACCCATTCAGAGTCATCGGGTATAGATCCGGCGTAACCACGGATTTTTCGATCAGGCAAGCAATCACACGCGCTTCAGTGACCGTTAATGTCGCCGACATTACTGTCTCAACCGCACGGGAAGCGGGACATTGCAAAGACCAATACGGCCCGTCGGATCGGCAAACCATGCTTCGCGGCGATAGCGTCTTGCGTCGACCAATTGTTCAAAGGTTGCAGTATTGGTCTGCAGCAGTTCCAGCTGCAATTGCTCATCCTCCGCAAGATCGCTGCCCAGCCGTATGCGTCGTATCGGCACATACTGGCTCTCTTCCTCGTAGAAACCCAGCGGACCGGTACCGCGTGGCAATGATGACAGATGCTCAATGCCGTGCACCACTCTCCCCGCCAGCGTTACGTTTCGATCCAGATGTCGCGGCGCGTGTCCGGTAACGACATACAGTTCCGCACCGCTACCGCTGTCCTCTTCATTGCCACGACCGACGCCAAGCATCCCGTAGCAATGAACAAGCCATGCGCGCTCGTCGTCGCGCCCGACAGGAAACCCATTAACGAAGCCAACCTCATCCGCATAAGCATCCTGGCTCTGGATACGGACGAACTCGATCCCGGACCGATCACGATAAAACTCCGCCTCAAGCTGCACCGCCGCGCTGCCATGATCTCGCATAAACTCCGTGTCACCGTTCGGGTCACCCCACTGCGCCACGTAATTATCCTGTGACCGAATGATGGACAGGCCATCGAAATAATGCTCGTGAACCAGTGTCCGAATATTGGCGACGTGCATTGGCGCGAACTCAGGTGCCAGTTCGATCACAACGGTGCCATGGTCCAGGGTCATGTAAAGAGCAAGATCCTGTTGCAGTGGACGCCAGTCGGAGGCGCTTGACGCCTCCAGCACACTCGACATCGTGCTGGCTTCCTGTGCCAGGGATGCTGTGCTGACCAGCGCCAGCACAGCAATTGTTGACATGAGCCGCCCGATGGACCGGAGCACAGCGGGCCGCTCACGATAAGACGCCATCACTGCTGGATGAGACCCAGAGTAAGCACGACTAACAGGATGGGTGGAATAATAAATCGAATCATGAATCGCCAAAATGAGAAAAACAAGCCGTCTTTAACGCCCATCTCATCCAGCTTGATTTGCCTCGTGACCATCCAGCCAAAGAAAATGGACAGCATCAATCCGCCGAGCAGCAAGAGGATATTTGCGGCAAGAAAATCCAGTGCGCCAAATATCGTTTGCCCGGCAAACGCGGGAATAAAGTCCAGCGGATAAAATTCAGACCAGTCGCCCAACGACATGATAGACAGGATGCCAAGAAGCCACGCAGCCCCAACGGTCAACAAAATACCCTTCTCTCGCTCCATGTTCCAATGCTCGCCAACCCATGAGACGACACCTTCAGCAAGGCCCAAGCACGATGAGATGGCTGCGCTGATCAGCAACACGAAGAAAACGGAACCGAAAATTCGGCCGCCGGGCATTTGCCCGAAGGCCAGTGGCAGCGTCTCGAAAATGAGGCCGGTGCCGCTTGATGTCTCCAGCCCATAGGCAAATACCAGCGGGAAAATCGCAAAACCCGCCAGCAATGCAACACCCGTATCCAGCAAGATGACCGCTGTCGCCGAGCGCGGAATTGAGAAGTCTTTCGGCATGTAAGAGCCAAAGACGATTAACGAGCCCATGCCAATGCCGATCGAGAAAAATGCCTGGCCGATCGCAATCATGACGGTGCGGAACGTGACCTTGGAGAAGTCGGGCTCCAGCAGAAATTTCATCGCGGCGTCCATATCACCGGCGACAACACCGTAGATCACCATGGTAATGAGTGTCAGGAACAGTGCGGGCATCAGGACTTTAACAGCGCGCTCGATGCCGGCCTGCACCCCCTTGCGAATGATGAGAAAGATCACCACATGCACGACGGTATTCCACAGCAGTAATCGGCCCGGACTATTCATTAATCCGCTCCACATCTCCTTCGAGCCTGCAGAATCGATGTTGACCAGGTCTCCACTGGCGGCGCGCAGGAAATAATCCAGTGTCCAGCCGGAGATCACGGTGTAATAGGAAAGGATGACAAATGCACAGAAGACACCCAGGCTACCAACCCTGCCCCAACGCTTGCTGGCGCCTGTTTCAGCAGCGACGGACTCGATGCTGCCCGAGGCACCGCGAGCGCCACGCCGGCCAATAGCGAGTTCAGTGATCAGGAGCGGCAAGCCGATGGCCAGCGCACAAGCCAGGTAGACAAACAGGAATGCACTGCCGCCGTTCTCACCGAGAATGTACGGAAACCGCCAGATGTTGCCCATGCCAACCGCAAAACCAACCGCTGCCAGCAAGAACCCCCATCGTGATGACCATTGCTCTCCGGAGCCCGTCGATGCCGTCATATTCCCCCCCTGGTGCACACTAATTCTGATCGCCGTATTCTCGCACAAATAGTCGCAATAATTGCTGACGCGGCAGACTGGCGCTAGAATGTTTGCCACTGTCGATCATCAGAAACCAGCAAACAAGTGAGCCGAAAGTTATGAAAAATGCAATTTCGTTATTAGCGGGTATTTTGTTATTCGCCAACCTTGCCGTTGCCGATACCCTGATTCATGCCGGCCGCCTGATCGATGGTGATTCAGATCGCGTGCGGACGGAGATGACCGTACGCGTTAGCGGCTCGATCATCAAAGGCATCGAAAAAGGCTATACCGCCGCCAGCGCGGATGATTCCATTGTCGACCTCAGAGACCAGACGGTACTACCCGGCCTGATGGACACGCATGTCCACCTCACAGGCCAATACAGCCCGGACAGTCGATTACAGCGTTTCATCATGAACGAAGCCGATTATGCGTTCGATGCCGCGAAGTATGCGCGCCTTACCCTGGAAGCAGGATTTACTGTGGTACGAAATCTCGGTGACGCATTCAATGTCACCATTGCCCTGCGCAAAGCGATCGACGCCGGCGATATCGTCGGCCCGAAGATACTGACCGCCGGCAAGTCGCTGGCCTCGACCGGAGGTCACGCTGATCCTACCAATGGCTGGGCCCATCACCTCCTGGGCGATCCCGGCCGTCCGCGTGATGGCATCGTCAACAGTGTCGAAGACGCGCGCAGGGCCGTCAGGCAACGCTACAAAGACGGTGCAGACTGGATAAAAATTACCGCCACCGGCGGCGTTCTCAGCGTGGCCAAGAGTGGCCAGAACCCTCAATTCACGGACGAGGAATTTCAGGCCATCATGGATACCGCCGCCGACTACGGCCTGCGCGTCGCCGCGCACGCGCACGGCACTGAAGGCATGAAACGCGCCGTCATCGCCGGTGTCGCCTCCATTGAGCATGGTACCTACATGGATCGGGAGGTCATGCGCCTGATGAAGCAGCGTGGCACCGTTTACGTGCCAACGATTCTCGCCGGCAACTGGGTTGCCGAAAAAGCCAAAATCGACGGCTTCTTCCCGGATCTCGTACGTCCGAAAGCCGCTGCCATTGGGCCACTGATCGAGAGCACCTTCGCCGCCGCCTATGCCTACGGTGTCCCCATCGTGTTCGGCACCGATACCGGTGTTTCTCCGCACGGGGACAACGCGCAGGAGTTTGCGCTCATGGTCAGATCCGGCATGCCTGCCATGGAAGCCATTCAGTCAGCCACGAGCGTTGCTGCCAGGTTTCTCGATATCGCCGAGACGCATGGCAGCCTGGTCGCCGGGAAACAGGCCGACATTATCGCCGTCCCGGGGAACCCGCTGGATGACATTACTGTGATGGAGCGGGTGAGCTTTGTGATGAAGGGTGGTGAGGTTTACAAAGGGCTTTAGGCGTCCTTGTTGGGCACGGGCGCGGAACGCCAGACCTGTGTCTGAGACACGCCGCAAGTACGTCCATGTAGGCTCGGAGCCCGCGTCCCTGCGGGCTACGGTCACAGACACAGGTCTGGCACTCCGCGCCCTCAGCGCAAGATATCGGTACCGTACGTCGCGGTGTCTACTTTGGTGGTAGTGATTTATCCCAGTTCAGGACACCGTATTTTTTCAGGATTCGCTTCAGGTCTTCGAT
>JADFNG010000070.1 GCA_022563505.1 Pseudomonadota bacterium
GATAGGCCGATAGAGAAGCGTTTGCTCCGGACGGTGACGTTTGCAACGGACCGATCCCGCGCTCTCGCCGGCGTCCTTGCCAGCTAACAGCTGCAACATAATCGCGTCCTTGCGATGTGCCGTCCGGCGAGGTTATCAGACGCCAATTAGATGGAGTATCTTCAAATCTGGTGTATGGCGCCCTAACATTTGCGCAGCGCCAGCAGCCCTGGAAAGATTGAATTGCCCCCGTCAGTCAGGGGGGTGAGATAACGCCAGAATCGCAATTCGCTGATTCTGGCGCAATGCCCTGGCTGTTGCCCGCTTAGTGTGAAAATGTATCCCGAAGATACTTCAGGACCGCCGCGACCCCGGACTCGTCGAGCGAAGGATTACCACCCTTTGCGGGCATCGGCATCGGTGATCCCGGGCTTTGGTAGCCGTACAGAATACTCTGTGTTAGCGCGTCGTCGGATTTGGCCAGTGGCCCGCTAGCGAGAGCGAAATCGGGTGCTCCGGGCAAAGCGCCCTTGCCATCGGCACCGTGGCACGCCACGCAGGTTTGTGTGTAAATCTCCTTTCCGGATTGAACGGGCGCGTCGGTTGCTACTGTTACCGAGGTGACGGTCACTGCCGCAGTCGGAATCACCGCATTGGACGCTTGTAGAAACGTCAGGATGTCCCTGGTCTCGCCGCCGGTCAGTCCCGCACGAATGCTCATAGGGAAGGCCGTGGTTATCCACTGATCGTCACGCAGGTCCTGAGGATTTCTGACTTGATGGCAACGCCCGCAATTCTCCGCCCACAACATTGAGCCCTTGGCGAGATCGCCGGGTTGCGGATAGTCGGCCGCGGTAGCGACGGAGAACATGGACAATGCCAATGCCGGCAACAGTGCGTATCGGACCCATGCCGGGAATATTTGCTTGCTTTGTCTACTAAACATGAGTTTTCTCCTTAGAAGCCGTAGGCCAGTTGCAACATCAGCCGGTCGTTGTCCGCTCGGCTTCCCGCGATACCGTCATTGAGTTCGTACGTGCCCTTGACGATAAAGCTATTCGTGATCAAATAATTAAGCCCCAGTGCCCATTGCTGCTGATCTTCGCTGGAATGCGGAGAATCAAAGTCCGTGTAGCGCACAACAGCCTCGATTTTTGTGGCAGGAATACGCCACGCAGCCTGTGTATACCAGGATTTCCAGGTCGCTCCTTCGGATGCCGTCGTGCCGGTCAATGCTTCACCCACTTTCGAGCGCACGTATTCACCGCGCACATTCAGGTTTTTCCACATCCAGCTAAAATCGGCCCCGACAACGTCGTAATCACGGGCGATCGCTCCTTCAATTTCCGTAACCTCGCCGGTATCCTCGTCTTCAAGCCCTGTGACCGTCGCCTTACCCGTCACAGCCGACACGCCGATTTCGAGACCTGCCATGGGCAAAATCGCGAATCGACCGCCAACAACCTTCTCTCCATCGGCATCGGCGCCAAACGCTTCCGCTGCAATTCCTTCCAGTTCGAATTCATCGTCTTCGAACACTGCATTTAGCTCCGGGCCATTACTGACATACACTGAGTAATTGCTCCGCATTTCCCCGAGGGGGAACGCACCGCGCAGTTGTAGCCCCAGGTCAGAGGTTGGCGCTGCACCATCATGTCCGAAGCCCGGCGGCGCGGACGCAAGCTTGTTAATCCAGGACGGATGAAGATTCTGTCGGAACTGACCAATGGGACTGAGGAATGAGCCGGCGACCACGGTCACATAATCGTTCAGGAAATAGTCAATGGCCAGATATTCAAGGGTGAGTTCTGTTTCACCGTCTGGCGACAATTCAATTTCCAACTCCGACTCAAGCATGACTATGTCGCGATATTGGAAATGAAAGATCGGCGAGAATGAACCAACAGCAAAGCTGCCGTCTCCATTTTCGGGGTTTATGTAGCCTACGTCGGTGTAACCCGCCAGGTGGATCAATGAATTTGGCGTTCTCCACTCAGACGCGTCCGCAATGTCCTGTTTGAGCGCAGCAATCGCAGTTTCCTGTGTGCCGGGGATCTCCTCTTGCTTTTGCTCGATCTGAGCCAGCGTACGCTGGACTGCTTCGAGTTGCGCTGCCAGGTCCCTTACCTGTGCTTGCAATGCATCATATTCTGCGTCGGCTAACACGATGCCTGGTAACAACAGCCCCGCTGCCAATGCGAGGAACCCAAGTCGAAGTTTTTTGCTTGTCTTAGTCATGCCGTCGATCCTTGTCGCGAGAAATTGGTGGCCCCCCCAACCATTGATGAGATATTCCTCCTCCGAGTCCAAAATGCGAATAAGAGCTATTACGTAGCTGCGTCGGTAAATGTGTCTGGCGGTGAGGCGGCAACCAGGACTCGGTGCAGTATCGTGGTCATACGTCGACCGGAATAATTAAATTTGCTGGGAACAAAGCGATGAATTCGCTAATCTCAATCCATTAAATACAGGAACTGACAGGATGAATCTGGAAGATGCTCAAACCGGTCTGATCGCCGTCGCCCATGAAGCACATGCGCGCGGCTGGGTGCCGGCTACCAGCGGCAATTTTTCCGCGCGACTCGCCAGTGGTGATATTGCGATCACTGTATCCGGCAAGGACAAGGGGAAACTGGCGCCTGAGGACATCGTGCGAATGTCGGCTGCAGGCACAGCGCATGGTCGTTTGAAGCCATCGGCAGAGACTCTGCTCCATTTGCAGCTCTATGATCGCGACACCCGCATCAACGCAGTTGTGCATACGCATTCGGTGAACGCGACCGTTGCCTCTCAATCCAGTTCCGGCAGGATTTGCTTTGCGAACCTGGAAATCCTGAAAGCGTTTTCCGGCATTAAGACCCACGCTACGTCCATCGTTATCCCGATCTTCGAAAACAACCAGGATATTGAGGTACTGGCCAATGAGGTCGAACGCTACATGACAACCCATGGCCAGGGGATTGCGTATCTCATTGCCGGTCACGGTTTGTATACCTGGGGTGCCGATATTAATGAAAGCATGCGACACCTTGAAGCCCTCGAGTATTTGTTCGACTATGATCGACTCAGCCATTCAGGAGCGGCCGAAAATGAGTGAACTACGGGTATTCGCGGACGACAGCCCAGGAGAGGCCACCATTCGCAGCGAGGATCACGAGGAACTCGCCTACCTCTTATCTGCACAAAGGATTCGTTTCGAACGGTGGTCTGCCCAGGCAGCGGTGGTCGCCGGCGATTCGACGGACAAAATCCTCGCAGAATACCAGGTCGATATCGACCGCCTGATCGCGGCGGATGGCTATCAAACGGTTGACGTGGTAAGCATGACGGCTGACCATCCGGACAAAGCAAAACTGCGACAGAAATTTCTCGAAGAACATACTCACAGCGAAGACGAAGTACGGTTCTTCGTCGCTGGGCAGGGGCTTTTTTCCTTGCATATCGCCGATTCAGTGTATGAGGTTCTCTGCCAGAAAGGCGACCTGATCAGCATTCCCGCCAATACACCGCATTGGTTCGACATGGGCCGGAACCCCCATTTCGTGGCGATTCGACTCTTCAATAACCCCGACGGTTGGGTGGCAAACTACAGCGGCAGCAAGATTGCGACACAGTTCAGCCGGCTCGAGAATTGAAGTCTTGATCAAAGCGATTGTTACCGACATTGAGGGCACAACGAGCTCGATAAGTTTCGTAAAAGAAGTGCTATTTCCCTATGCCAGCGAACATCTGCCAGCGTATGTTCGCAAGCACCGCAAAGAGCGAGAAGTCCGCGAACAGCTCAATGCCACAGCCGAATTGTCGGGCATTGCAAGCCACGACACCGAGGCACTGATTCGACAACTACTCGACTGGATTGCCACCGACACAAAGGCGATACCACTGAAATCGTTGCAGGGCATGATCTGGCAGCAGGGATACGAGACTGGAGTTTACCAAGCGCACGTCTACGCCGATGCCGAACAAAAACTGTCTGCATGGCATGCGGCGAAACTGGACTTGTACGTCTATTCCTCGGGGTCAGTGCGCGCACAACAGCTGTTTTTTCACTACAGCCTGTACGGAGACATGCGGCCGCTGTTTCGTGGCTATTTCGATACGACAACGGGCGCGAAACACGATGAGCGTTCCTATCGCGCGATCACGGCAGAGGTCGGTCATCCAGCCAAAGAGATTCTTTTCCTGTCAGATATCGAATTGGAACTCGATGCGGCCGCTGCAGCAGGCTTGCATACATGTTGGCTGCTGCGTCCGGAGGAACTGGCGGTCAGTCCGGAGGAGGTCCAGCCCTCGCATCCAGTGGCAAAAAGTTTCGATGATATCCAACTCCCTACCCGCTAGGCTGTAAATTTTCACTTCCGAGTTCGAGATGGGAGCGGGTGGTTCCCGGCGCTATTGCCGCCAGGCAAATCGGTTAGACGCATCGCTCGCGATCCACTGTGCTTGAGTTGTTACAGAAAATTGCTGTACGTATATCTATTGACCGCCGTCCCCACGACGCGATCGTCGCCCTGGATCGAATGCGTGCGCTAGACCTTAGCTCGGAATTCACAGTCAGACTCGCCGGCGCTACATACATACTGTTGAACCAGCCCCAGGCGGCACTCGAAGAGTACATGAAACTTCGTGAGACTCCGAACGCATTAAGAAGCCGTGCGCATGGATCTGCGATTGCCTATTACCAGCTTGGGCAATTTGACAATGCCAAAACCGCGATGGAAGAGTTCGCCGCATTCAAGGTATCGGGAACCCGGCTGGCAGAAATTTATGCGCAAACTGATCGCATCGACCTTGCCTTCGAAATCTTGCACCAGCAAGAGCCCGGTTGCTGCTCGTATCGCAATTATTTTCTGAACATCTTGCATAACGATCCAAGATGGCCGGTTTTTTTGAAAGAATTTGCAAAACCGCGCGACGAGAACACTGCCCGCACATTCAAATTCACGTTGCCTGGTACTCCTTCAAAGCAGAATTGATGCGTTCAGTGCCGCGCGGAGCGGCCTCTTCGGATCAATCCGACGCTTTAAGAGTATGAGAAACCGGCCGGGGAGACCAGTTCGTCGGATCTCAAAATTCAGCGCGTAGCCGCGACACCAGAAACCGCCATGCTAACCGAGGGGCGAAGCACGTGGATAAACAACACCAAACGAAAAGTCCGGATAGCCGTAGTCGGTTTGCGGATACTTATCGAAAACATTATCCGCACCCGCAACAATTGTATAGACATTCGGTACATATTGGCTCAAAGGAATCTCCGTTGAAATCGGCAGCCACCCAACTGTCGTAGTAACTCGCACGGGTTTCATGCTGTGGTGATGTCGGCCGGGAGCAGAGATCCGTTCACTTTGACGTGACCGAAAGGTTGATCAAACTGGCTGAATGTACCTGGCGCGCCGAAACCTGAGTCTGTCATTTTTCGAAACTCATGCATAAGCATGTCAGCGCATCTGCTCAAGAACGACTCGACCGAGAATTCCGTGAGGATTGGCCAGTGTCTCAATGACTTCAAAGTGGTTGTAATTCTCGGCGACGATCAACTGAACGGACTTACCTGCTTGCGCAACGGCTGCAGCGAAAGCTTGCGACTGGCGTTTGAATTCAGGAGTCTCATAACTGCCATAGGCGACGACTAACGGCGCATGCAAGTTATCGAGATGTCGTATCGGGCTGAACGCGTCTTCCATCTCGTCCGTGAATTTTAGGTGCTCGCCGCGGGAGGAAAGCCGTATGGGCTTCAGATCAAACATGCCACTGCAACACAGACCGCCTTTTATAATGTCGTTCGGTAAATCGGCTTCCTCGCGCCAATCGGTTGTAAGCATTACACCCGCCAAATGCCCCCCGGAGGAGTGGCCGGAAAGATAGAGTCGATCGGAATTTCCACTGAATTTTGCAGCGTTACGATATATCCACGCAATTGCCCTGCGCAACTGGTCAACCAGAGGATACAGGCTGCCTCCAACGTCCTGGATCCAACTGAAATCCGGTACGACATAGTGAATGCCGGAGTTGACAAAAAGTTCTGCCGGGAAAGCGTAGCCCTTGGCGGTTCCCTCCTGCCACGCGCCGCCGTGAATAAAAATATGTATGGGAGCATTTGGCTCAGTCGTCGCGTAGACATCCAGCGACTCAATCTCCTCATCGCCGTAAGAGAAGCGCAGTGGATTACCCAAGCGATTGCGCACCAGTTCGCTGTTGCTCCCCCAGCGATCAATGACCTGGCTGATATTCGGCGCGTAAATGAATTGCGAGTAAGCATCATTGAGTTCTTTTTGATCCATATCCAGCCAGACGATGGGTCCTTTGACTTGTGCGGCCACAGATCCCGACACCGAGGCCGTCAGCGCAGCCGCACTGCCGAGCGCCAGGTTCGAAAGAATCGACCGCCGCGTGATTTTCTCGCTGCCTGATTTCATGGCTTCGTGCCGCCTGCTTGCTGGTGTGAATTCATCACATCGAAAACCGTTACCCCACCGACCACGGTCTTCAATACCTGAATGTCGTAAATATCGTCTGCCGGGACCGTCATTAGATCGGCGGAGAGCACGGCGAGGTCGGCGAACTTGCCAACTTCAATAGATCCTTTTTTGTCTTCCTCAAACGTCAGATAAGCGCCGTTGATGGTGAATGCCCGCAGTGCATCAGAGCGAGATAGTCGTTGATCGCTCGCAATTACGGTACCGGTTTCCATGTCTTTGCGGGTGATGGCACCCCACATCGTCTTGAGCGGCTCGATCGGGACGTTGTCTGTCGCAAATACAAAGGGAATGCCCTGGTCTACAAAGCTTTGGAGCGGTACGTAGGTATTCGCATCCTCGTCAGACAAATTCTCAGTCCGTTTCAGACCATTTTTCCATAGGGTTGTCCCCGGCATGATTACTGGCACAATCCCCAATGCCTTGAGTCTTTTCAGGTGATCCTCGCTTACAAAACTCAGGTGCTGGAATACAAAGCGCCGGTCACTGATCATCATCTCTTTGCTGATTTCTTCGAGCGCCGATAAACCCTCCTCGAGCGTCGCCTCATTGTAGGTAATGACGTTGATTCTCAAGTCGGATTTCGCCGCCGCGTAAACGAGATCCTGGAAGGATCCCCTATCCGTCGGCAAAATACTGTCAACGCTGTACCCGGCCCAGCCAGGATTTGAGCTGTCATTCTTGCGAATATCATCTTGTACGGAATCGCCGACGGCAACGTGAATGCTGCTGATTCCCAGCATATCGTCACCCAGTCCTCGCCCGCTCGCATATTCAGCCCAACTGGCCAGCGCCTTCTCGAGCGGTACGCCAGGGGAAGCATCCCAGGTAGGACTCATGACCAGATGACTCCGCACTGTCATTTCATCGTCTTCCCACAGTTTCTTGTACGCGCGGATGACCACAGGCGAAAGCCCATGTCCTTCGAATACGCTTGTCGTGCCGGCTGCGTTGTAACGCCTCATGGAATCCTTGAGCGCCGCCTGTCGCTGCCCGGGGCTGAAGCGGGGCGCCAGCCGCATCAGGCTGTACTCGATTGTACCGATAGCACCCGTTTCTCTGAATATTCCATTTGGCTCGCCAGTCTTGTCGTCTTTGCCAATATCGACACCGGCGTGCGGTGGCTTCGTGTCTTTGGTGATTCCTGCCAGTCGCAAAGCGTAACTATTGGCGATTGATACTATCGGCGATCGGCCACTCCAGTAATACCAGATACCTTTTATATAGACTGGATTCTCGGGTGCCACGCGATCGAGATCCCAGCGTGTTGGGTATCGCTGCTCCCTAAGCAGATCCGACCCACTTGAAAAATACGGAT
This sequence comes from Pseudomonadota bacterium, assembly GCA_022563505.1. GTDB lineage: Bacteria > Pseudomonadota > Gammaproteobacteria > Steroidobacterales > Woeseiaceae > JAADHU01. The sequence goes on from JADFNG010000070.1 coordinate 7,774, forward strand.
AATCGCCGATCGGCATGGTCACAATCCACTCACCGGGCTTCTTGTTACGTACCTCTTTTTCGATGACGTCGAGAATGTCGTCAATGGATCGCACGCCGTGCATCGACGGCAAGATGTGCTTAAGGCCTTCGCGATCCATATGAGCGTGGCCATCGATGAAACCAGGAACGACGGTCAATCCCCGCAGATCTATGATTTCCGTCGCAGGTCCTGCCAGCTCATTGATCTCGTTCGTCTTGCCAACAGCACTAAACTTTCCATCCGTAATGGCGAGCGCTTCAACGATACTGAATTGCTCGTCTACCGTTAAAATCTTGCCATTGACGAATATCGTATCGGCGAAACCAGATGCAAGAACATCCGTTGTCGAATCAACAGCGCAGGAAAAAAGGAGGATAACTGGAAGAATAATCTTTCGCCGCATTTTGATAGGGGCCATCAATCCGTTCCTATTGAGGCGACAGGGAAACGCAGCAAATGATGCGCGTGACCGGCACCAGGGGCACCATGGTATCGCCAAGAACGCAGCAAAACACATTCTTGTACTCGAAAATCTCTCGATTGCCTGCAATTTCCAGTGGCCATATTTACTCCTGCCTGTTGCCCTGCGAAACGGCCGTGCCATTTCGGGCTGGTTAGGGTCAATATTATTCGCCAGAGTGCCAAACAGCCATGAAATATGGAGAATGACGTGAAAAAGACCCTCGGCAGCTCAATTTCGGCGGCGGACGTTCCAATTTCGCCGACGGCCGATGACGAATTACCGCCTGCCATCAACGGCAATGCCGGACCTTTGCAGGGGACGGACGTTGCGTATTATGAGGCCAATAGCGATACGCGTGGCTACCTGGCAGTGCCGGACAATCCGGGTTTGATGGTAAGGAGCTAACTTGTTGTCGGTTCGATCATTCCACCGCATGATGATATCAACATAGCCTACGCAATTCGCAATCGTGCTTTTATGCACAGCGACACGGTTTACGACATCCGGGACGGGCTGGTCTGTCCGCATTCTTGGATTCTCCGTTCATAGTGAACGGTCCTTGCTAACAAACCGGCACGATTCCCGTGGTACCTGTGGCGAAATAGTCCAGGCTTGTTGTTGTGCCGACTTTATCCGGGTCGGATACGGCACTCTCTGGTTCGATCTGTTTTCCATCGTCTTATTGCGTCGATAATCCATCAAAGTGGCTCAGTTTGGGCCCCGCGAGTAGCGCTCGCGTTCGGTCATCAGAGGACTGGCGAAATTCCCATGTCGTATTGTGGTTCTGATGAATGCCAGAATATCGTACAATCCGCGCACCTGTCCCATCAAAAGCAAGGATTAAACGTTGAAGTTCGAAAATGTCGTGGTGGCGTCACTCAGCTATGAGGACGCGCCAATCCGGGTAACGTCGGAAGAATTAGAGATGCGGCTGGCCGACAAGTTTGTTGCATTTGAAATCGCTTCCGGAACACTTGAAATGGTGACCGGCATCAAGGCGCGGCGTGTCTGGAAGGAGGGCGTACAACCGTCTGAAATTGCGACCATCGCCGCCCGCAAGGCGATCGCCGATGCAGGCATCGACAAAAATCAGATTGGTGTGTTGATCAACACATCCGTATGCAAAGACTATATTGAGCCCGCCGTTGCGGCGCTTGTGCATGGCAATCTCGAAATGCCGGATTCATGCATGAACTTCGATATTGGCAATGCCTGCCTGGCATTCGTCAATGGCATGCAGGTCATTGGCAACATGATAGAGCGAGGCCAGATCGACTATGGCCTGATTGTGGATGGCGAGAACAGTAATCACGTGGTTGATGCAACGATTCAGACCTTATTGAAAGAAGAGTCAACAGCAGAAGACTTTCGCAAAAATTTCGCGACGCTGACATTAGGCAGTGGTGGCGTTGCCATGGTGTTGGCAAACAAAAAACTGATGCCGGATAGCCCCAGATTTATTGGCGGCATAACTGTCGCGGACACAGTGCACAATCGCTTGTGCAAAGGGCAGCGTGATGGCATGACGACAGACGCAAAAACTTTGTTGATTGCCGGAATTGCCCTGGCGGATAGAACGCTTGTGCGTGCAACTGAGTATCTCGGTTGGGATTTCCCCAACATGGATCAGTACATCGTGCATCAGGTGAGTCGTGCGAATACCGAACAATTGGCGAACCGCCTGAAACTGGATTTGGACAAAGTGTTCGTGACCTATGACGAACTTGGCAACATCGGTCCCGCGTCTTTACCGATCACCTTGGCAAAAGCCGTTGAAGCAGGGCGCATCAAGCAAGGCGACAATGTGGCCCTGCTGGGAATTGGCAGCGGCATCAACTGTTCCATGATGAAGCTTGAGTGGTGACCGAAGAGTCCCCGCTCCGCTTCAAGAATCAGCAGGGACGCGACGATTTCGCAGAACAATATCCATTTGAGCCACACTACTTTAATCAGGGTGTCGCCAACATGCACTACATCGACGAGGGCAATGGCGAGGTCGTTGTCATGGTGCACGGCAATCCAACCTGGTCATACTACTATCGCAATCTGGTGCGCGAGCTTCGCGGCGATTACCGGTGCATAGCGATGGATCACATCGGTTGCGGCATGTCTGACGTTCCCGCAGAGTCCGAGTACAGCTACATTTTGAAGCAGCGTGTTGATGACCTGGAGGCATTAATTGACCACCTTCAGATCGAGTCCCTTAATCTGGTGATGCATGACTGGGGCGGCATGATCGGTATGGCGTACGCGGATCGTCATCCGCAAAAAATCAGACGTGTGGTTGTCCTTAACTCCGCGGCATTTCCGCTACCGGAGTCCAGAAAATTCCCGGCACCCTTATGGCTGACGCGAACTGCTCTCGGGGAACACCTGGTGCTTAAGTTTAACGCGTTCAGTCGAATAGCAGCACGGGTATCGTGCAAGCGCAAAAAAATCAGTAAACTGGTCATGCAGGCCTATGCCGCGCCCTATGAAGCGCCGAACCGAAGAATTGCTACCTTACGTTTTGTACAGGATATTCCCTTGCGTCCGAGCGACTCTGGATACGACATTATCAGCAGCGTTGCCTCGCGTTTGGATCAATTTTCCAGCACGCCCGCATTGATCTGCTGGGGCATGAAAGATTTCATTTTTGACCGGCATTTCCTCGCTGAGTGGGAAGGCTATTGGCCGCACGCAGAAGTGCACCGCTTTGAAGATTGTGGCCACTACATTCTTGAGGATGCATTCGAGGAGATTTTGCCGCTGGTTCGATCGCACCTAGTGGTCCAATGAGCCAGCCGTCAAATATCGCTGGATTCCTCTCTGCTGTTTCCGCGGTACGTCCTCATCAACCGGCAATCATATATCCGTCTGGCCGTGACGAGGCATCGCATGCAACATACGCACAGTTCACTTTCGAACAACTGGACAGAGATACGAGTGATATTGCCAGAGGGTTGCTGGCCGCGGGTCTGCAGCGAGGTGACCGTTGCGCGCTGATGGTTGCGCCGGGACTCGATTTTTTCGCGCTTATATTCGGCTTGTTCAAAGCAGGCATCGTGCCGGTTCTTATCGACCCTGGTCTGGGTTTGAAACCACTCAAAGAGTGCCTGCAGCAAGTTGAGCCTCGCGGGTTTATCGGCGTTACGAAAGCGCATGTTGCGCGTGTCGTCGCGGGCTGGGCCCGTTCGAGTATCAAGGTCAACGTCACCGTAGGCAGGCGATTGTTCTGGCGTGGCCCGACGCTGCAGGATATAAGGCAGTCAGGGAACAGTGACGCCCCCTTCGACACAGTCGTACCTGAGCCAGATGAAGTTGCCGCTATCTTGTTTACCAGCGGCAGCACCGGATTACCCAAGGGTGTCATCTACACACACAGAATTTTCATTGAGCAGGTCAATATGATTCGCGACATGTTTGCTATAAAACCCGGCGAGGTCGACCTGGCCACATTCCCACCGTTCTCACTATTCGACCCGGCCCTGGGCATGACGGCCGTCATCCCTGACATGGATGCCCGCTACCCGGCCAGGGTTGACCCGAAAATGCTGTATCGCGCGATCAGAAAATTTGGCGTGACCAATATGTTTGGCAGCCCCGCGCTACTCAACACTGTTTCACGTGATGCGGCAGCACACGGCGAAAAGGCGCCGACACTCAAGCGTGTGATTTCAGCGGGCGCACCCGCCTTGCCTGAAACTCTGCATCGAATGCGTAGCTGGTTGAACGAAGGCGTGGAAGTATCTACTCCATATGGCGCAACTGAGTGCATGCCGATCTGCGTTGTGGGTAGCAATGAAGTTCTTGCGACCCGCGAGCTAACCAACGAAGGCATGGGACTCTGTGTTGGCAAACCCTTTGATCGTGTGGACATCAAGATTATTTCTGTGTCGGATAAGTCCTTCGAAAAATTGTCAGATGCGACGCTCCTGGAGGTGAAGGAAATCGGTGAAATTACGGTGCATGGGCCAACGGTCACACCAGGATATTTTAGAAACGAGCCGGCCACCAGACTCGCCAAAATGCATGATGAGGAAGGTCGCCTGTATCACCGCATGGGTGACGTTGGTTATCTGGACGAAGATGGACGCCTCTGGTTCTGCGGGCGTAAGGTCGACATTGTTGACACAGCAGAGCAGCGTTTGTTTACCGAGCCGTGTGAAGGAATTTTTAATGCCCATAAGAAAGTGTTCCGCGCTGCACTGGTTCGTGTTGGCAATCAGGGAGCGGCCCGCCCGGTCATCTGCATTGAGTTGGAAGAAGCTGTCGCCGCGAAAGACTGGCCGCAGATTGAAAAAGAATTGATCGATATGGCAGGCGCCCACGAACAGACTGAGCGAATCAAGACCTTCATCGTGCATCCGGCCTTCCCGGTGGATATCAGACACAACGCCAAAATCAATCGTAGCCGCTTAGGCGCGTGGGCAGCCAAGAGGCTGCGATGAAGATACTGGTCACAGGAGGCGGCGGATTTCTCGGCTTCGCCATTGTAAGAATATTGATTGCGCGCGGAGATCATGTAGTCGTCCTGTGTCGCGGCCGGTATTCGGCGCTTGACGAAATTAATGTCGCGACGATTCGTGGAGATATTGCTGATGCATCCGCTGTCCGCGAAGCGGCCGATGGCTGTCAGGCGATTATCCACACCGCCGCCAAGGCCGGAATGTGGGGCGCTTACGATCTGTATCACCGCACAAATGTGGTGGGCACGGAAAACGTCATCGCCGCTTGCCGGCATCACCACATACCAAAACTGGTTTTCACAAGTTCACCGAGCGTCGCCTACGATCAGGATGGCAGTGAAGGCGGCAATGAATCTCTGCCGTATCCCGGGAGCTATCAATCACACTATTCAGCGACAAAAGCGCAGGCGGAACGCGCGGTACTTGCCGCGAATGATCAGGCCCTGTCCACCTGTGCACTACGACCCCACCTGATCTGGGGGCCGCGCGACACGCAATTGGTGCCACGTCTGATCGATCGGGCCAGAAAGGGGCGGCTGCGGTTGGTGGGCGATGGCCGCAACCTTGTCGACTCAATCTATATCGACAATGCAGCCGAGGCACACGTGCTGGCTCTTGACCGCCTGGAACCGGGCGCGCCTTGTGCCGGCAATGTCTATTTCCTGTCGCAGGATGAACCCCTGCCGATATCCGAGCTGATCAACCGCATTATTGCGGCGGCCGGCTTGCCAGCCTGCAACAAGGTCATTTCGTTGCAGGCCGCATCCATTCTGGGCGCACTATTTGAGGTCGTATATTCATTGCTTCGAATCCGGCGCGAACCACCGATGACACGTTTTCTGGCCCACCAGTTGGCCACACCACACTGGTTCAACATCGATGCAGCAAAAAGAGACCTGGGTTATCAACCCGGCGTCAGTATCAGCGAAGGGATGGATCGTCTGCGCATTTACTTGTCCGCGCGCTCCAGAGAAAGCGACCAGGTCAAAGAATAGTCCAGGCTGGAAGCTGTTCCGCTTTAGTGCCGATTATCTACATCATCGTGTCACAACGCGCCGAAATTATGTCGGAGGCATCGGCTTCTCTGCCGTTTCCGGGCCTGCCAGGAAACAGGCATAGCCTGTCCGTGCGCTTGACTATTCCGCTTCAAGAGGCACCGTCAGTTTCATTCCGGGAACATGGATTCCGCCTCGCCGCTGTCCCTGTTCAACTGTGCCGAATTTTTCTGCAAATATCGGCGGCAACTCCCAACCATCGTTTGTGGACAGCCAGAGACGCAGCAGATGCCGCTTGCGATCCAACTCAGGATAATCTTCATAGTCTGTGCGCGCATGCAGGATCTGATGATTGTGGGCGAAATTCATATCCCCTTGCTGCCATTCGTAATCCAGACGAAATTCCTCGCTGGCTGCCAGGTTATCCAACAAATCCAGTGCTTCAATTTGTTGATCGGTCAGACGCGGTACATAATCCCGATGCTGTGCCGCATTGATAAAGACTCGATCATGAATGGCCAGGAGTCTGTTCTTGTAATGATGGAAAATTTCTATTTGGTACGTGTCCTGCTTTCCCTCCGGTACTTCACCCTTCCGGTCCACCACAAAGGGCGATGACAGCACCCTGGCCAGATCAGGTCGGCGTTTTGCAATTTCGTTAAAGATCGCAACCGAGCTTGCGAGCGAAAACATGCCACCGGACTTGGCTTTCTGCAAGCAAAGCAGCCCCACCAAATCCGAGCCGTCCGTGTGGTAGAGCTGGCGGTAGCTGGTGCCATAGATCCGGGTTTGCGGGTTTGTGTGATCAAGTCCAATGTCTTTCACATGGCCCAGAATATGACCCTTCCGATTTTGCGGCACAGGCTCGCCGAGCCATGATCCGATCCCCACATAGGCCCGGATAATTTCTTCGCGATTGAGGTCCTGAACCGGCATGCCGTGAAACACAACGAATCCGCGACCATAAAGAAGCTCCTGGTAAGTCGCTTGCAACACCTGCTCCAGGCTTGGCAGTAGAAAGCATTCAGGATTGAGTTTCTGAATCGGAATTTCGTCTTCAATACTTCGCTGGACCGCCGATTTGATTTCTGCAATGTGGCTCTCCGTAAGATGGATATGCCAATCCTCGGAGTTGCGTATGTTTGAGCCGCGCCAATTTGCAGGCCCCTCATAGCTCGGTAGTGCATCGCAGTGGAGCATGGCCTTGTCCCGC
>JADFNG010000071.1 GCA_022563505.1 Pseudomonadota bacterium
TCCATATGCATAACCGAGGCCGCTGACGAATAAGGGTGCGCGATCGGACAGCTCTATTGCCCGCTCATGCAGAGCGATCGCTTTCTCATAATCTCCCACCTGCTCCCGGACCCAGGCCATGTAGAAATGCAAAGACGGGTCAGCGGGAGATAAATCGAGCATCTCCCTGTATTCGACCATTGCGTTGGCGAAATCTCCGTGCAGGTAATAAGCCTGCGCCGCTGTGCTGCGCACGCCAGCCGAGAGTGGATCCAGATCTATCGCCTTGCGTGCCAACTCCAGCGCCGCATCGAATCGCCCCGCCTCGCCGAGCTGCCAGGAGTAATGCACGAGCGAGTCAAGGTGCGATGGATTCAGCACCAATGCCCGTTCGACGGCCATCTCAGCAGCTGCCATATCAAAATTGAGGTAATAACGAACCCCCGCAAAAGCAACCCACGCGTCCGCCAGGTCCCTGTCCAGCTCAATCGCCCGCTCTGCCGCCCTGTTCGCTTCTGCCATGATCTCCGCGGGCAGGAGGTAACCAAAAAACGTTGCATATTGAAGACATAGTGCGAGCCCGGACTGAGCGAACGCATTGTCAGGATCCACCGTGATCGCCTGGCGCATAAGGTCGACACCCTGCAGCATCTCCTGCGGCCCCCACTTATGACAGAAATATCGACCCTTCAGGTAGAGTTCATAAGCATCCGCATCGACCGTACGGGGTGCTGCAAGCCTGGCCGCATCCTCCGGTGTTAACTCAATTCGAATCTGGGCAACGATTTCGCGCGTCACATCGGAATAGAGCGCCAAAATGTCCGTCAGTTCGCGATCGAAATTATCTGCCCACAAATGCTTGTCACTTTTCGCCTCAATCAACTGCGCGGTGATTCGCACGGTGTTACCAGCACGCAGCACTGATCCTTCGAGTACGGCGTCAACCCCCAGCTCCCGACCAATTTCCGGCACGGTTTTGCCTGAGTTGAGATACGTCATTGCCGAAGTTCTGGAAATAACGCGCAGCGCTTCGATATTCGATAACTCCGTGATCAATGCTTCGTGCATTCCCGCGACAAAGTAGGCCTGCTCGGGATCATTCATCAGGTTTTCGAGTGGCAGCACGACCAGTGATCGGATCTCGGTAACCTCTCCCTCCGCCGAGCGATGCCACCCGTCAAGATTCCATACCCAGATGACGAGCACGATACCAACGGCACCATAGATCAGCAGATCCGCCCGGCTCCGTTGGGCGCTGGCTGTGCCCTCCTCGGCTTTTTCGAGCTTGATTCCCGCAACTGTCAGCTCAATCGCCCAGGCAAGCACCAGTGCGATGGGAAAACCGGCTGCCAGCAGCACGAACACGAGACGACTGGTCCATTCAGGCAATGGCATGAACGACATGAAGAGGTCGACGACCTGCAACACCACCCAGCCAACGATGAAATAAATTGCAGCAACCCGATAAACGTTGCGTCGTTTGAGTTCCGCAAAAAAAGACATTAAGCACTCAATCCCTGACGAGTACGTCGATGATACCGTATCCTGGGATACCTTTGGCCGCAAACTGATGTTCGCGCCAGGCCGCGACCACCCCGCCTGTGATCAACGAGGAACCGGCCGAAATCGAAGACAGTGATACCTAATACTCTGTGGAACGTCGATTTTTCTGAGTGCGATATCACTTTTACAACGGCCGGTTTGAACGGATTGCGATACCCGCTCGAATCGTGGCGGATATGGCAAAAACCCCGCTTCAACTCGCTATATAATCAATTGATGGATGCGTTGCCTGTACTGACCACGGAAATCATGATCATCATGCTACTCGTGGTATTCGCGATAGTCCTTTTCGCGACGGAGTTGCTGCGCGTCGATGTCACCGCAATGCTGATCATGACGCTGTTGGGCCTTTTGAGCTACCTGCCCGGCATGGAACAGTTGTTGACGCCCGACGTGCTGTTCTCGGGCTTCTCAAGTAACGCGGTTATTTCCATTATCGGCGTCATGATTCTCGGCGGCGGCCTCGACAAAACTGGTGCCATGGAACGCGTGGCCTGGGCGATACTGCGCTACGGCGGCAAGACTGAAAAGCAGATCGTCACACTGACTGCAGGCTCCGTCGCCATCATTTCATCATTCATGCAAAATGTTGGGGCGGCCGCCTTGTTCCTGCCGGTCGTGTCACGCATCTCCTCGCGAACCAAGCTGTCCATGTCCCGACTTGTCATGCCCATGGGCTTCTGTGCCATCCTCGGCGGCACCATGACGCTGGTCGCATCAAGCCCGCTCATCATGCTCAACGACCTGATCGACAATGCGAACCGCAACCTCGACCCGGATCAGGCAATGCAGCATTTCGATCTTTTTTCGGTGACCCCGGTTGGCCTGGCGCTGGTTGGCAGTGGTCTGGCCTTTTTCGTCTTCTTTGGCAAGTTCGTGTTGCCAGAGGGCAAGACGGTCAGCGCATCTCGCAGAACCGGCACGACACGTTATATGCGCAGCCTGCATGGTATTCGTGCTGCGGTTCGTGAAGTCGAGGTTCCCGAGGGCAGCAGTCTCGTCGGGATGGACATTGCCAGCGTACAATCGAATTACGACATCCGCATTGTCGCATCCAGTTACGCGGGCAAGGTACTGGTGTCCCCGCCGATTGAAGTGCTGATTGCAGCGCCCGCCACGCTGGCGATCATTGCACAACCGGACAAGCTGAAAGCCTTTATCAGCGCCTGTGGCCTGAATTTGCGCCCGAAACTTCGGGAGTTCCGCCACCTTTTAGCTCGCTCCATCGCCGGAGTAGTGGAAATTCTCGTCCCCCCCGATTCCCAGGTCATTGGCCAAACGGCAAAAGAAATGCATTTCCGGATGACTTACGGACTCAGCCTGTTGTCCGTCGTTCGCGCCGGCAAGGCGATCACGGACAAGGTGGCGGAGATACCGTTTGCTGCCGGTGACATGCTCCTTTGTCATACGCGCTGGGATCACCTGACACGGCTTGAAAAGAACCGGGATCTGGTCGTTGTCACAACCGATTATCCCCGCGAACAACAGGAGCCCTACAAACTTGCCCTGGCGCTGGCTTTTTTCGCATTCGCCATCGGCATGATTGTATTCACCAACATACTCCTGCCGATCGCACTCATGGCGGGTGCTGTCGGCATGATCGTGTCTGGCGTCCTGAGCATCGACGACGCGTACAAGGCCGTTAGCTGGAAGACCGTATTCCTGCTTGCCGGATTGCTGCCGCTGGGGATCGCGGTCGAGTCCTCGGGGACCGCCCAGTACGTCGTGCAACACCTGCTGGCAAGCATCGGGGGTACCCCGATCTGGGTCCTTCAGACCATGCTTGCTATCCTCGCCAGTGCCGTCTCGCTGGTGATGTCAAACGCCGGCGCCACCGTGTTACTGGTGCCATTTGCCATCAACCTGGCGCTGGCAACCGGTGCCAACCCGGCCGTGTTCGCACTGACGGTGGCGATTTCGACGTCCAATTCATTCCTGATTCCCACTCACCAGGTCAATGCATTGATCATGGGACCCGGCGATTATCGTGTCTCTGACTTCCTCCGCGTCGGCAGCATCATGAGCGTCCTGTTCCTGGTGGTTTCCCTGCTGATGATCAATCTTGTATTTTGACGAGCTACAAATGCACGCACCGGGCCGCAGGCGGATCGGCCAAACCTAATTCCGCGAATAGTGGGCTTTCTTCGGGATCACCTGGCGCACGCCCCCCTGAGGTCGCGGGGAATCGCCCGTGTAGCGAGGAATCAAATGGATGTGGACATGGAGGATACTCTGTCCCGCGGCCGTACCCACGTTCACGCCGACGTTGTAACCGTCGGGACTGAATTCGTCATCCAGTGTTTTTCGCTCGACCGCCAGTAATTCCATGCAGGCGGCAATCTCATCCTGGCTGAGATCAAAAAAGCTGGCGCAGTGCCGGGTCGGGATGATCAGGGAATGACCCGGACTGACCGGGTAGGAATCCCGCGCGCTGTAGGCCAGCTTATTGCGGCGGGTCACCCCCCGCGGGTTGTGGCAAAACAGACAAGGGTCATTCGGGTCACTCATATTACGTGCACCGCTTAGTCGACGATGTGGTACACGGGGGCCTTTTCCATTGCCCACTCACCGGATTCCCGGTCGAAGCGGGACAAGGTGAAGCAATGCCAGTCAGTATCATCCAGCTTCGGATGGTCGGCCCGATAGTAATATCCCGGCCACCGCGTTTCCGTGCGGAACATCGTGTGATGCGTCACGGATTCCGAGGCCAGGACGCGGTGCTGCAGTTCCCAGGCCCGCTGCAACTGGTGCAAATCTTCGGCGCCGAGGTGATCAAGGTCTTCCTTGAGCATGTCGAGCAACTCCAGCCCACGGGTGAGCATCGGTTCATTGGTCGTATAGTGGGCACTGATGCCACCGACATATTCGTCCATGATCTTCTCGAGACGCTGCAGACCGTGCAACGGCAGGAGATAGCTCGGTGAAACCGTGCCCGCGACGATCTCGTTGCGGCCGATTGCATAATTCTCCAGCGGCTGGAAGACGGTCTTCTTTAAATCCTGGTACTCGTCCTCACTGACCTCGGGGTGATCCCGACCCAGGTCGTTCACGTAGTTGACAGCCGCCTTCGCTGCTATGCGGCCTTCGGCAAAAGAACCCGAGGAGAATTTGTGGGCGGTACCGCCGATGGTATCGCCGGCGCCAAAAAGTCCGTCGACGGTCAGCATGCGGTTGTATCCCCACTGGTACTCATCGGGCGCATAGTCTTCCGGCCCGCTTGCCCACGCGCCGGAGCAGGTGGCATGGGAACCCATTACGTAAGGCTCGGAGGTCGTCAACTCGGGATTGGTGTGCTTGGGATCGATGTTCTGCGACGCCCAGACCACTGCCTGTCCGATCGTCATGCCAAGAAAGTTCTCCCAGCCGATGGTCTCAAGGTGAGGATCCTGGAAGGCTTCCTTGGTGACCATGCGGATGGGGCCTCTGCCGGCCTTCACCTCCTCCAGGAAGGCGTGGTTCCGCAAACAGGTCGGTATCGGCTGACGATCGATGTAGTCCCCGACTATCCCCTTGATCTGGTCGTACCAGGTGGACTCGTATTCTTTCCCGTACGCATTTTCAGTGTACGTTTTCAAATGCAGGAAGTAGGCGCCGACCGGACCGTAGCCGTCCTTGAATCGGGTCAGGACAATTCGGTTCTCCATCTGCGTCATCTTGGCGCCGACCAGAATCGGCAATGCATAGGCAGAGGCGCTGCTCCATGGGGCATACCAGGTCCGTCCCATGCCCTCGCCGACCGAACGGGGCTTGTAGATGTGCGATGCACCGCCGGCGGCCACGATAACGGCCTTCGCGCGGAACACGTAGAAATCCCCCGTACGAACATTGAAGCCGACCGCTCCGGCGACCCTGTTAGCCTTCGTCTTGTCCATCAACAAGTGAGTGACCATGATCCGGTTGTAGATTTTGGTGGCGGCCTTGCGCGCAGCCTCGGCGACAATCGGCTTGAAGCTTTCACCATGAATCATGATCTGCCATTTGCCTTCGCGCAGGTAGCGTCCGGTTTTCGGATCCTTCATGATCGGCAGGCCCCACTCTTCGAACTTGTGCACCGTGGAATCGACGTGGCGGGCTATGTCATAGCCCAGGTCCTCGCGCACCAGGCCCATGAGGTCGTTGCGCGCGTAGCGCACATGGTCCTCTGGCTGGTTTTCATCCCACTGCATACCCATGTAGCAGTTGATCGCATACAGGCCCTGCGCAACAGCACCACTGCGCTCTATATTCGCCTTCTCGACGCAGACAATATTGAGGTCACGCCCCCAGTATCTGGCTTCGTAAGTGGCCCCGCAGCCGGCCATGCCACCGCCGATCACGAGGACATCGGAATCCACAAAAATTGTTTTATTTTTTGCGAACAGCCCCATCAAACGACTCCCACTTTCAGTTGATCCGGGCTCAATGCGGGTAACTTGTCGATGTTGAGCGTTTCCGGTTCGTGCGCGAGTTCCTGGGTCTTGAAGGCATCCTGACTCGGCACGTCGTAATCAGACGGTGATTTTATCGATCCCCAGGGCGTCGTCCGTATCGGCGACTCGAAATTCTTCTCACGGCCATCGCGGAATATGATCTTCCAGGCGATGGTGCTCTTTTCCTCATCCCGAATCACGCGGACACTGTGGCCCAGCGGAGCAAAATCCGAATAGCCGCGAACATCGATCGCATTCTGCGGACAGGCTTTTACGCAGGCGTAACACTCCCAGCAAAAATTTGGCTCGATATTGAAGGCCCGCCGGGTTGTCGGGTCGATGTGCATGATGTCGGAAGGACAAATATCCACGCACTCACCGCAACCATCGCAACTTGCCATATAAACGAAAGTAGGCATATCAATTAACTCCGTTGGTTGCGAGTTGCTGGCAAAGAGGATGCGCCGCTTGCTTCCTCAACCCTGCGTTGAAAGGCCACCACGGGTTTGAAGAACATGTGCGCTAATTTCGACCAGCGGACAGAGCAAAAAAGCAGCGTGGTGAATAAAATATAAAGACCGAACGTTATCCGGGTCGCAACAAGGTCACCCGATGTCTGCACGATTTCCCATGCCAAGGCGAAGCTGACGCTCCCCAGCAGAGTCACAATGAACAAATCTGCAGGCACGAGACGAAACATCGGCTGACCGTCTTTCGCGACATTCACCCGCAGAAGGAAGAAAAACCAGTAACCACCGATGAGAAGCATGATGACGCCGATGTTCCACAGGAGCGGGATGATCGTCGGTGTCGGCGTAGCATGAGTCGGATAGCCGAATATCATCACCACGGTCATGCCCAGGTAGAGCAGGAAACCGTAGAACATCAGCAGATGGGAAATTCTTCGTTGCGGATTGCAGAATTCGCCGGCGCTTGCGACTTCAACCACCAGAGTTTTCAGCGCCAGGGAGGCTTTATCTGCACGGCTGAGTTGCCGGGTTGCTGCCGCCTTTAATTTCTTTTGGCGCAGCGCGAAATATTTGGCGCTGCTTTTGTGAATCATGTCGGCGATCGTGCCAACGATAACCGCGAATATCATCAGCACAATATAGACTTGCATCGCGCGAGGAGGCAGAAAGACCGTCAATTCGGCAAACGGATTACTGGTGAACATTAAATTTTCCTCAATGGTTGGCCGGTTTTTTGCGAACTACTCGAACACGATACGACCGCCTCAAGTCCTGGCAGGTATTCCATCTGTTCGGGGGTTACGTCGGTCGGTATTTGTAGTTCGTATATTCTTGCTTTCTTCACTCGCAACTGTGGAATTGCACCTCTACCGTGTCATATCTGTAAAGAGCGCATGTCCGTCAACGCGGCTATTCTGGACAATGGGTAGTAGGACGTCAATAAATAGTTAGCCCGGTTCGCAGGGCCTGGCAGACAGGCCCAACACCGCAGATTGATTCGTCACGGCTCCGGCATGAGCCCGCTCGTCGCTGGTAAGTCCTCTTTTTCCTGTAATATCGCTGCACTATTTGGCCCGGAACTCATGAAGGATCACCATGCAGGAAATCGTTGATAGCATAAATGGAGTTGTCTGGAGTTCCGCGCTGATCTATCTGGCGCTCGGTGCCGGACTGTTTTTCTCCATCCTCACTCGATTCGTGCAGGTGCGCCTGTTCCGCGAAATGATCGCATTGCTTTTTTCAAGCAAGAGTTCCGACAAGGGCATTTCATCCTTCCAGGCACTGGCGGTGTCGCTGTCCGGCCGTGTCGGCACGGGCAACATTGCCGGTGTCGCTGCAGCGATCGGATTCGGTGGTCCGGGCGCCGTCTTCTGGATGTGGGTGGTTGCGTTTCTCGGTGCATCAACAGCGTACGTTGAATCGACGCTCGGCCAGATATACAAGGAAGTTGACGACGGTCAGTACCGCGGCGGACCGGCCTATTACATTGAAAAAGCGATGGGCCAGAAATGGTATGCGTGGTTGTTCGCCTTTGCGACCATTCTTGCCACCGGCGTACTGCTTCCCGGCGTGCAGGCCAACAGCATTGGCAATGCAGCCGAATTGGCGCTCGGTGGCGGCGACCTCCTGCAAACAGTGATCGGCCCGATCAGCACGACGAAACTGTCCACCGCAGCTATTGTCGTGGCGATTCTCGGCTTCATCATTTTTGGTGGCGTCAAACGCATTGCAAATTTCACCCAGGTCGTCGTGCCGTTCATGGCCCTGGCCTACGTCTCCATGGCGATGGTCGTCATCGGACTGAACATTACGCAATTGCCGCAGATCATCGGGCTCATCGTTGGCGATGCATTTACGCCGATGGCCGGCCTTGGCGCAGCCATCGGGTGGGGCGTGAAACGCGGCGTCTACTCAAACGAAGCCGGTCAGGGAACCGGGCCGCACGCCGCCGCCGCGGCCGAAGTCGAACATCCCGCTCAACAGGGGCTCGTCCAGGCATTCTCCGTCTATATCGACACACTGTTTGTTTGTTCCGCCACGGCATTCATGATTCTCATCACCGGTAAATATAACGTCAAGGTAGAAGGTGCGACCGATTTCCTGGTGCAAAACCTGGCTACTGGTGTCGACCCGAATAGCCCGGCCTTCACACAAATTGCTCTGGAAAGCGTCATGCCTGGCGTGGGCGCACCCTTCGTCGCCGTTGCTCTGTTCTTTTTCGCCTTTACCACCGTACTGGCGTATTACTACATCGCAGAAACCAACGTTGCGTACCTTCATCGCACGATAAAGATTCCCGGCCTGATCGTGGTGCTGAAGATCGTCATGATGTTGTCCGTATTTTACGGCGCGGTGCGTACTGCAAGCGTTGCCTGGGGACTGGGTGATATTGGAGTCGGCCTGATGGCGTGGCTCAATATTGTCGGCATTTTGATCATTTACTTCTTGTCAAAACCGGCCTTGAAAGCATTGAAGGATTACGAAGCACAGCGTAAAGCCGGTGTTAAGACCTACACCTTCGACCCCGAGGCCCTGGGCATCAAAAATGCCGATTTCTGGGTCGAGCGATTGAAGCAGGCAAAATTGAAGAAAGACTAAGACAGGGAGCGTCGTGGTGAGCACAGCGGTCAATTTGCGCAAGAGCAGAGAGAGAATCGAGACGACCGGCGAAACGATTCACGCGACGATCTCCAATAGGCAACCCGCCGGGAAGCTACAGCCGCCCGGGAATTGTGCCGCGCTAGCCTTCATTCAGTAACCGGTATCCGCGAGTACGGCTTGATATGAAGCCAGTTGTTGTTCATAAACGCCGCGGTCTTGGATCAGCGCTTCGATTTCTGACTCCAGCCGCCCGGTGCGTTCAGCAAAATCCTTTAAATCGGCAAGCAACAGGATTCGATCCTGTATCGTCGTCTCAGCCGCGATCAAGCCGGCTTCTGCAACGCGCATCGATGCCGCAATGTCGTCGAGTTCATGGCGTTTCGCATTGATCTGGTGGTTGGTCGAGTTCACGTTCGATCGCATCGTGTGGAGTTGGCTGCCAGATCGAAATGCATCCAGAAAATCCGCCTCCAGGTCAATTGCGCACACGCCATTGTACTGCCCGCCGCCGGCGCCCAGATTGAAGCCGCGCTGCGGCTGACAGTATTCGCGCAATCCATCCGCACGACCTTCCTGGTATGCCTGCAGATCCGGTGAAACACCGTGCTTGGCGCATGCTTTGCGATGCTGGCTCAGGCGACCTGCCGTGTAGCCCCTGGCTCCGTCATCAAAACCGATGCCGCGCCAGTCACTGGTCACACATTCATCCGCACTCATCGACGCGCAACCGCTTAGCGCGACCATCATGCTGACAACGAAAATTCCTGCCAATCTGGTATTCACATGCTTCTCCACGGTGGACATAGCCACGCCGAATTCAATTCCCGATCGAATTTAGCAGGCTCTGCCTGAATCGGCTGTGAACACATTCACAGATAGATTGTGGATCGCGAATAGTCCAGCATCCGTGCGGGTCCCGGCAAAATGCCAGGTTAGCGCGCTGTGACTCACGTCACAGTCTGGAGACATCCTTGACTGGCGTAACTGGAGTCATGTCGTATGCGGTCGAGCGTCACCGTTGCCCGATTTTTTCGCTGCCACCGTTTTCTTGTCAGGCGCTGCACGCTTTTTCCTTTTCTTAAGCGGAGGTCGATCAATCGTCGCCGCCTTCAGTTCGTCAAAAGAGGACTGCAGACACTCCGCATAAAATGCCGGGTCCGGCATCATGCTTCGATCCGCGACCGCGCTGATCGAAATCGAGTTGTTGCAACTGAGTATCGGCTGAAACAAGCCGATGCCATGCACCACCGGGCCCAATCCATAATTCGCCACCATCCGCGATCCCATGGAATAGAGCGGCATATTGACGCCAGGCACGTTCGTAATCACCGTATTGAACAGCGGTGGTACACGATCCACCAATCCGGAACTGGCGTAAGTACGCGCGAACAGCCCGGACACTGTTGAGGGCAGGAACTCGGCAGCATCTGCAGCCAGGTTGGGACCCATCGTATAAGCCAGTTTTTTGGCTTGCGTGCTTTCCTTATGGACTGCGAGCAATCGTTCGAGAGGATCTTCGATATCGCTGCGAATCGGCAAACTCATTGCGGTCACCATGTTGCCAGCCGCCGTGCGTTTATGGTCAGGCCGCACCGACATTGGCGCCATCGCGACCAGTGATTCGGTCGGCAGCTCATTCTTCGCTTGCAGGTATTTGCGTAACGCGCCACCACAAATGCTCACCATGACATCGTTCACTGTCGTACCCGGCTGTGAATTCTTGATGGCCTTGATCTCATTGAGATCGAATGTACGACCGTCAAAAACGCGGTGCGGCGATACCCTGCCATTGAATCGGGTTCTGGGAACCCGAATCGGCAATTTCAATTCGCGCGAGGACAAGCCGGCGATGACCTTCGCCACCGAAGGGGCGGATCGATACAGCAATTTGCCGAATTTCACGGGGGCTGAGAGCGTGTGCAGCGCCGCCTTGGTCAGGAGTTCCACACCGGTCGGAATGCGTTCAGGCGCCCATGGATGGACGGGGCCTTCAACCTCCGCGTCCGGCGAGAGATCGTGGATCGCAGCCATTATTTCCGCCCCCGACACGCCGTCGATAGCCGCATGATGAATCTTGGTCACCAGGGCGAAACTGCCTTTGGGAACACCCTCGACATTATCCAGACCCTCAATGACGTACGCTTCCCACAGCGGCTTGTTTTTATCCAGCGGCCGTGCATGCAGCCTTGCAGCCTGAATGCAAAGCTGCCGCCAATCGCCGGGACTCGGCAGTGCTATGTGCCGGACATGAAACTCCAGATCAAAATCCGGATCCTCAATCCAATAGGGGTAATCCAGGCTTAGTGGAACGCGCGCGAGGCGTTGCCGAAATGCGCGTGCTTTGTGCAATCGCGCCTGGAAGAACTCCAGGATATCCTTGAACGTCACCTGGCCGCCGGGTGCGCTGCTTTGATCGTAGATCGTCAGACTTCCGATGTGCATCGGAGTTGCCCCGGTCTCCATATACAGAAATGATGAATCCATCCCGGAAAGCTGTTGCATAACGTAAATCTCAGTGGTTGGCCAAGCTCACCTGACGCTGCAGGCGTACTAGCCTCAATGAAAGAAAAATTTTCGCAGACCGTTGATCTCGAAGGGTTGCCACTCGCCCTCCGTCTGCCGCAGGCGATCGGCAATGGCGAAGAACACGGCCGGATTGTAGCCCATGCCGAAGTGACTTGCGGCAACGCCAATATTCTCAACGTTCGTGCCAGGTGGTAATTTTGCGATCTTCTCCGACACGATCGCATCACTTTTACTGTAAATCGCCGTCATTGGAATATCGTGAATCGGCTCACGCAGTTTCTCAACACGGCGCCGAATATACTCATGATCAATGTTCATACCGGATATGATTTCAAAAAGCCGCCAGGCATTCGTGCCCCTGGGATCACCAATCGGGCTGCCCAGGGTAATCACGGAACGCACCCAATCCGGATTACGTCTGGCAAGCTCACGCGCGAACATGCCACCGAGACTCCAGCCGATCAAGCTGACCTTGCCGCCGGATTGTTCATGTATTTCCTGCAGGCGCTGATCGAGCATTGCTTCAATATCTGTCGTGCGGGACAAACCGAGGTTGCGGCCCATCTCCCAGCGGTGCGCGTCGTAGTCCCAGTCGCGCAGATAAGTACGCACCGTTTTCATGGATCGATCAGAGGCAAGAAAGCCCGGCAAGGTCATCACCGCATGACCGTCACCGGCAGGCAGATTTCGCAACATGGCTCGTGCCGACAACAAGCTGCCGGCCTCGGCCAGTGCTCGCGGCGCTTCAAGTAGTGACCAAAGCCAAGACGGTGCAGTAGGACTCTCGTCTTCAGCAATGGTCTCGTCCAGTTGTGAAATCGTGTCTTCCACACGATTACTATACACGAAAGCAGCCCTTCCAGAACCGATATTATGTTGATATTTAACTGTTAAAACAATGGCTTACAAAACTTATACGGCTTGACTTTTGCACTGCAGCATTTTCCTGAAATCTTATGCTCGCCCGCCGACACTCACGGCAGCCCATGTTAATTCCGGATAAATGCGACCGGCGCTGGTTGACACTGTCGAAGTCACCGCAGTGTCTTATTGTTGCAGTGATTAATATTCAAGCCACTATCGCCTTGTCTTGTTGCCGGAAAACTATCACAAGGGTTGCAGCCTCGCCGCCATTGCCGTCATGAGACCGGCTGGTTTATGTCGTAACAATACACAATGTAACGTTTAATACTGCTAATGTTCCTGCATAATCTTATCGGGTCGAAAATATGTGTTTCTCGTCTCAAAGCCGTCTACAACACCTCCCATATGTTGCGCTACTGGTTGTTGGCCTGCTCGGAAGTGGCTTGAGCAAGAGTTCAGCCGCGACACCGTGCACAAATGGGTCGGCGGCCGGTTTCGCTTGCGCCAACATCGACCTTCTCGCTCACGTCAGGCTTGCGGACATCAGTTCAAAGCCGAACTCCGGTGCCGATATCTGGGGTTTCGTCGATCTGAACTCGAATCGTGAATACGCGATCATTGGTGTCAGCAATGGTACGGCAGTGTTCGATATCACGAACCCGGAACTGCCATTTGAAATCGGCTTGATTCCGGGACAGACAACGCCCTGGCGTGACATCAAGGTTTTTCAATTTTACGACGCTGCAGCGAGTCGATGGAAAGCGTATGCCTACGTCACCACAGACGGCAATCTCATTACTGACGGTCTATTCGTCATCGATCTCACGGGCCTGCCGCACAGCATTCAAAGAATCGATTACGCCAGCGACTTCAACAGCGCGCACAACGTCTTCGCAACCAACACGGACTACAGCACCGGACTGAGTCTGACCGGCGATACTCCGCAATTGATTGTCGCCGGCTCGGATGTCGGCATCGGACAGTTCCGCCTCTACTCCCTGGCCAACCCGGAGTCACCGGCTTTTGTCAGCACTGCCGTCACCGCCGGCAACATGCACGATGCAACAACGTTCTTCGTGACCGATCAACGCAAAGATACGCAATGCGTCAACGCGATGAACGTCGATGCGTGTGAAATACTGATCGACTTCCGTGGGCAAAGCATCGATGTCTGGGACATCACCGACCCGACTGATCTTGTGCGCCTGTCTGTATCGACGTACCCGAATCAGCGTTTCTCGCATTCCGGCTGGCAGTCGGAAGACGGCCTGTTTCTTTTCGTACACGACGAACTCGACGAGAGGGATTTCGGACTCAACACGACCGTTAATGTTTTATCGCTGGCCGATTTGACCAGTCTGGTGCACCTGGGCTCGTGGGTCGGACCAACCACCGCGATCGATCACAACGGTTTCGTGCGCGGCAATCGCTACTACATGAGCAACTACACCCGCGGACTCACGATTCTGGACATTACGAACCCGGTGATGCCTGCGACTGCAGGATTTTTCGACACTTATGCAGCGGACGACGTAACCGGTTTCAACGGAGCATGGGGCGTCTACCCCTATTTTCACAGCGGCACGATTGCCATCAGCGATATCGACAGCGGCCTGTATTTGCTCAAAGGCCGGACAAGAAATGTTGCTCAAGGTCAGCTGGTTTTCTCCGCATCCTCATTTGCGGCGGAGGAGGGACAGCAAGCGTCTCTGCTAGTACAACGACTGGGTGGTTCCACCGGCGCGATCAGTGTCAATTACCAAATCGTACCCGCAACGGCCAGCAGCGCCGATTTTCAAACCGTGGCAGGTACGCTAGCCTGGGTTGACGGTGACAGTACGGATAAATCCATTGCGATCAATCTGACGGATGATGGTATTGCAGAGGGCCTCGAACACGTCATCGTCAGGCTGACCGGTCCGACGGGCGGCGCAACATTGGGCGATCAAAATACCGCAAGTCTCTACATCAGTGACACAGCAGCGGGGTCAGGAATTGGTTTTCTGGACACGACCATCGACAGCAGCGAAATCGGCCTGGCAACCGTTATTTTAATTGTGCAACGCAGCGGCAGCGCTTTGGGACAGGCAAGCGTCGACTACGCAGTCAACGGTGGCGATGCAAGCGTCGGCATCGACTTCAGCGGCGATACCGACGGCACG
>JADFNG010000072.1 GCA_022563505.1 Pseudomonadota bacterium
TTGCCGGGATCGAACCCGGATCCGAAGATCGGTTGAGCGTGGCGTATTCTCACCGAAATGACGAACTGGGGCGTCTAGCTGACTCGGCGAACGGGTATCTTGAGGCCGCTTCTCGATACAATTCGGAGCTAGTGCGAAGCGGTAAGACTATGCAGGCTATCCTTGACAGTCTTGACGAAGGTGTGATCACGGCGACCCGTGACGGTGTGATATCGGGAGCTAATGTGGCGGCTGAAACCATGTTCGGCTATGACGAGGATCAGGCGGTCGGCGTCCGGTTGAGTGATCTGATTGTGGGTAACGGCGATGCTACGATCGAGAAACTGCTCGAATCAACGCCGTCTGCGAAAACGGGCGTTGGGATTGAGTTGACCGGAAAGAGGATAGATGGTCGCGAGTTTCCAATCGAGTTGTCAGTCACATCCATTGATTTGTTTGACGGACTGCGCAGTCTATGGACTATTCGGGATAACTCGGAGCGTGCGCAGGCCGAGCAGGGTCGACTGGCCCTGGAAGAGCAGCTTCGTCAATCGCAAAAGATGGAGGCGATCGGTACGCTGGCCGGCGGAATCGCCCATGATTTCAATAATATGCTGGGCGGAATTATTGGCTTCGCCGAACTCGCCGCAGAGGAAGCACCAAAGAATAGCGCCATCGGTGGCTACCTCGAAAACGTGTTATCCGTATCGGGTCAGGCGGTGCAGCTCGTCAAGCAGATTCTGACCTTCAGTCGATATCAGGAAGAGGAAAAGTATGTCGTCGAACTAACCAGGATCATTGATGAGTGTTCATCTTTGATAAGACAAACCATTCCTTCCAACATTGAATTAGTCACAGAATACAGAGGCGCATCATTTACCATTCTTGCTAACGACACGACGATGCATCAGGTCATTGTGAATCTGTATGCGAATGCTGCGAGCGCAATTGGCAAGCACTCAGGAAAAATCAAGCTGGTACTGGATTACTTCGACGGGATTCCGCCTGAAGATGCAGATCAGGACTCAATGGCCCGAGCAGTTGTCGATGATCAACGTCGCTATGTGCGAATGAGGCTGCACGATAGTGGTGGCGGCATACCTGCCGATATTCTGCATCGAATTTTCGAGCCATTCTTTACGACCAAGGACCAGGGCAGCGGAACGGGCATGGGTCTGGCCGTAGTGCATTCCATTATACAAAATCACTCTGGCTGGATAGAAGTAGACAGTGCCGACGATGGCACAACATTCACGGTATATCTCCCTTTTGTGGATGAGGTTCCGTCTTTCGACGATGGCGAAAGCACGGTAGTGTTGGCAGAGAGTACCGGCGGAGAACGAATACTCGCCGTTGACGATGACGATATGATTGCGGATTTACTGCTGCGCGTACTTACGCGGCAAGGGTATGAAGTCGTCATTGCGAAAAACGGAGAGGAGGCAATACGCGCTTATCGTGCCGAAGCCGATACGTTCGATCTGGTCATCACCGACCAAACCATGCCGGGAATGAATGGCGACGAATTGGTGGTGGAGATTTTTTCGATTCGGGCAGATCAGCCTGTTATTCTTTGCACCGGGTATAGCAACATCATTACCGAAGAGTATGCGCTTTCGATGGGAATTCGTCGTTATCTGCTGAAACCGGTGGCCATTCGTGAACTATGTAAATCGGTCCGTTCTGTTCTCGATGAGAATGTGGTCAGGGATAGTGATTTGACATGAAGCGACGAACGTTATTTTCAATATTGTCAGGTATTATGTTTAAGCATGATCGACGCCACCTATGATTCATTGTTCAATGAGTGAGTAAGAGTTATTCGAAATTGTCGCCGAACGTTAATTAAATGAAACCTGATGCCGATCGAAAAGAATAAACCCGCAAGAGAGATCTCCAGGCTGATTAGCCGACTCCAGCACCACACATTCAGAACGGCTTCCAGGCAGACAAAAATGAGTGCGTCTCGCTACATGGCATTGCAATATTATGGCTGTGCCAATGGCTACTCAAGAACCGTTTCCGCCCTGGCGTTATATCAGGGCACGGCAGTGAGTAGTGCCTCCGTGCTGACCAATAAACTGGTTAAAGAGGGATATCTCCTGCGGCAGATACCGGAGTCCGACAGGCGCACCGTTAAGCTTCATGTAAGCGCTCAGGGAAAAAGAATTTTGCGGGCCGATCCATTTCACGAGATGACCGATGCAGTGGAGTCGCTGCCCGATCGAATTCAGCAGGTCCTGTTAAGCGGTCTTGCTCACATTGTAGCCCGGATGTTGGAAAGACTGGGCCAGCGGCAATTCGGCATTTGCAAAGATTGTCGGTATTTCAAGAACGGCAAAGGGCGGACATGCGAGTTCATGAACGTCGTGATACCCTCAAAAGACATCGAAATGCTTTGCGTCAGCTTTCAGACTGACGTCAGAAATCCCCGATAAGGCAATTCTGCCTGCGCACCGACGGTCGTTGGACGCCATGTATGGCTCAAATCCAGCGTGCGCCATCAAATCATTCAACGATAGCGTGCGGATTTATGTACTCATATGGTTATTTTTTCACATTAAAGTTCGCACTTACCATAATATTGCCGCCAGATCCCTTTGCCCAACTGTCTGTGTGCAGCAAGTTTGCTTTTGCTTGATCCGACCCGCAGTTTTCTCGTTGATATTGTTAGACTATGCATTGACTTAGTTGTGTAAGCTAACTAAAAAATCCTTGGCGGGAAAGAGAGAAATCGACCCGCCACGTTGGTTGTCTGCAACGACACCTCTGGCGAATCGGAAGTATTTTATGGGAGATATGGAACGACGGGCCTGTTCCTTTGCTGTGAGCAAAATTGATGAAGCTTTGGCTGTAATCGAATCCGCTTACACCTGCCATGAGGGCATCGCCAGAGCTTACGCGGATTGCCTCCTGGGTCTTGAGAATATCGATGAATTACCACTCGCTGCACGATTGTCGGTTGTGCGGTTTCTAACGGACCTTGTACCGGAACCGGCCGGCGTTTATCAACGGAGATCAGCTGTGGCATTGCTATCTGAGAGACAGTCCTTACAGGTCGTTGACGACTTGCGTTGCCTGAGACAGGAATTGGATCGAATGGGTCGTTCCCCGGACTCTGTTGCTGTTCGTTAAGGGTCAAAGCGAAGAGAAAATGGCCGCAACGACCACTTTGTAATCGTAATTCCCGAACTATGTCGCACCTAAATTTCTCACTGCTCGATCTAGTTCACGGCACGACGAATGCTGTACTGATCAGTTTCTTATTGACGGTCTCGACGGCATCGTTTGGCGGCGAGCGGATTTCTGTTTTTACGGAACAAGACTACCCACTCAATTACACTGATAGCGGGGAGGATGATGGACCGATCATTGGTTTTGCAACTGAACTGGTCATCGCAGTACTGGAAGAGGCAGGACTGGAATATGAAATCAAGATAGGCCCGTGGGTACGGGCAGTGCAGGCCATCGACTCTGAGGAGAATGTTCTCGTCTACTCCATGGCACGCAGTCCTGCAAGAGAAAATCGATACCACTGGATCGGGGAAATAAATCCGCTGGATTATTACCTGTATGGATTGAAGGCAAACATTGATCGGCTGCCACGATCCCTGGACGAGGCGGCTGATTTCAGGATTGGTGTTACCCGTGGCTATGCCATGCACAAATACTTTGCCGAAAAGAATTTTGAGCGGCTGTCTGTCGCGAGAAATCCCGCTATAACGCTGAATATGCTTAAGCGAGGTCGAGTCGATCTGGTTCCGATGAGTCGGCTTAGTGTAGGGATGATCGCCAATAGGTATGGGATTGATCGCGCTGATCTAATTGGCGTGATCAGGCTTGTGGACATCGCAACGAGTACGAATATGGCGTTAAGCCAGAATACGAAAGCGGAAACTGTCAGTCGCTTGCAGGCCGCGTACGCAAGAATAAGAGCATCCGGAAGATACGATGAGATCATGGGTCCACTTATATCTCTGATGGAGGACAATCAGGTGGACATCCTCGCCACGGGTGGGCGGTGAGATTCCAGGGTGCCGCAGATTTTCAATTCTGCGCCCCGATAACATGGTGCGGTCGGCGCATGCGGGCAACTAGTCTGCGCACTTTTCCACGATGCCGTTATTCAATCGAGCCCGCATGTCGTAGAGCGATTTGAATTCTTTGGTCATTTGCCCGCCATTTTTGCTAACGCTAAAAACCCAATCGACGATTTCAATCAGATCGCACTGATCCGTCCCCTGACTGGTCTTAAAGGCCAATAGCAGCGTGTGCTGGTAGCGGGTGTCCGTCTCGTCGGAAAATGATTCCAGCACCTTTTTCGTCGCTGGCCAGAAAAACGTAAATTGCCACATATATTCGCTGAAGGTTTGCATGGCCGCCGCGGATGTGGGAATGACATTGAGATCGCCCGCGTCGCCATTGCGCACGTTTCTGTCAACATTGTCACGGTTAACATAATCACACTTGAAAACACGCGCGAAGCCAGGGGATGTCGGCTCGTTATTATTGCCGGAGTCACCGGTATTCGATAATTCCCGAATGAATTCGAAATACCGGTTATTTTCAAGCGAGCCGACAAAATAGCCATTTACCCGGCGACTATCGTTATCGGCGGCTTCCCAGTCAAGCGCCTGGTAATAGTCATTTGTACACAGTTCGAAAGACGCGGAGGCGTCTTTGACGTGATAAACCGTGTAACTTCCGGGAGTGTCGGCGCGTTCATCCACATAGAAATTAGCCGGTGACTGATAAAGATTGTCATACACCTTTGCCAGTATTTCGTCAGCAGAGGGAAATACTCTTTTCGCTACTGCATTTTCCGCAACAACGTCTTCCGGGTTCCCGCCGGGACATGCCTGCAACGCCAGACAGAAAATCAGGAAAAACGTCTTTATTTTCATCTTAGTCCCGTGTTTCTCCCGGTCCGTGATCTGCATCGTTGCGCCAGGAGGAACAGGGCCTCGAAATTTCCTGATGCATGATGATCCGTTTGTCGGCGGCAGCGTGCCGAGCCGCTAACCTGTCCGTGTTGTCGGCAGCCTTGCTGCTGTTCTTTAGTCCTTGCGTTGCGACATCGACTTGCACCTGCCTGTTACTGGAATGGGCGGGGCCCGGGATTCCCTGGCCGCTTGCCAATCGACAGTCCGTCCAGACCGTCGCAAGGCCCTCGCAGCGCGGGTATTACGACTGTGAGCAACATCACGGCCAAAGCGTGAGACCGATCACAAATTGACGACAAATCGCCGCGATTCCGTGCAGCGCATCGGCAATTAATAAACAGTCCGAGGAACTCGCAATGATGCGAGGCCCGCTAAGGGATTTATCGCGGACGAATGTCGGCCACGCTTGCTGGTGGGTGTCGTACCGCTGCTGCGATTTAAGGAATGAACCTTGATGTCAGAGCTGTTTGAACGGCGATTCGCTGTCACGCGGGTGCCTGCATGGATGCTTGCTTCGCTGTTGTGCGGCGCGGCTTTGTTACCCGGCCTGCCTGCGTGGGCCGCCGGCACAGCGGCTGGCACGATTATCGATAACACGGCGCAAGTCGACTTCGACATCGGTGGGGCCAGCCTCACCCGCAACTCGAATACCGTCAGCATCACGGTCG
The DNA here is from genome assembly GCA_022563505.1 of Pseudomonadota bacterium. Classification (GTDB taxonomy): domain Bacteria; phylum Pseudomonadota; class Gammaproteobacteria; order Steroidobacterales; family Woeseiaceae; genus JAADHU01. Next base: position 5,591 of record JADFNG010000072.1, read on the forward strand.
ATGAGCGTATCGATGTGGTGGTGACACTGCAAAGCCCGCAAGTATTCGTAAATGCGGGCGAGGTTGATCGAAGCCTGCTCTTCACTGTCAGTAACACGGGCAATGGTGACGAAGTATTTCGGCTTGCCATCGACAGCAATCTTGGCGGTGATGATTTCGATCCTGCGCCATCCGTTCCGGCGATCTATTTCGACACCGATTCAAGCGGTGACTTCAGTCTTGGCGATGTGGCCTATGTCCCCGGTACCAATGATCCGCAGCTTGCGGCAGATGAGTCAGTCAACATCCTGTTAGTGAACGGGATCCCGGCGGCCGTGGTGAACGGCGATGTCGGACGCAGCGAACTGGCCGCGACGTCGGTTACCGGAAGCGGTGCACCGGGCGACGTGTTTGCGAACCAGGGCGACGGCGGGGTTGATGCCGTTATTGGAACCACCGGCGGTATCGCGACCGACACCGGCGAGTATGTCGTTGGCGATGTCGTCATCAGCATCATCAAAACAGTGGTCGTCGCGGACCCGTTCGGCGGTACCGAAGCGGTGCCCGGAGCGACGCTTACCTACACGGTCACTGTGGAAGTGACCAATAGCGGCACTGCGGTAAACAGTGTTTTTACCGATCCGGTGCCAACCAACACCAGCTACGTGACAACAAGCATTTCACTCAATGGCGGCGGACTGACGGACGCAACCGACGCCGATGCGGGGGAACTTGATGTCAGTGGTGTGCCGATGGTTGTCGTTCGGCTGGGTGATCTCACCCAGGCGGATGGCGTCCAGACGGTGTCTTTCCAGGTCACGATTGATTGAGCAAACCAACTTACAGCCATAAGGGGGCCGTAATGAAAAATGCAATGAAAGCAGGACTTTTCTTTCTCTTCGTCGGCAGCGTCGCCATTGCGAATGCGCAGACGAATGGACACCTGAATGTCACCACGACGGTGCAAAAAGAAGAAGTCACGATCGACGCTGCAGGCAAACGCAGTACGCATCTGGTGGATGCGGCGAAAGTCGTTCCCGGTGACGAAGTCATTTATACCGTCACCTTTTCCAACATCGGGGATGAACCGGCAGAGAACGTTGTCATCACGAATCCATTGCCTGAACAACTGACTTATGTAGACGGTTCGGCTTTCGGACCGGGTGCCGAAATTGTGTTTTCCGTCGATGGCGGTAAGACATTCGGCAAGCGAGCCGATTTGGTGGTGAATGAAGACGGTGTCCCGCGATCCGCGACCGCCGATGACTTTACGCATATCCGCTGGGTGATGGCCAACGATATTCCGGCCGGCTCGCAAGGCATGTCGCGATTCCGAGCACGTCTCGACTGACAGTTTTTTGAAACCGGCGCCCCTGACGGGGATGGCTGCAGGTGCCAAAAGCCCCTGTCCGGCAATGAATGCCGGCCAATGTTTATTTTTGCAATGAAGCAAGGAGTACCGTAATGAAAGGTTTAACAACAAGCCTGGGTCGCTGCGTGCGACCGGGTTCAATGGCGCTTGTGCTGCTATTTTCGCAGCAGGCGTTCGCCACCGGCACCGCGGCCGGCGTGACGATCGCCAATCAGGCGCAGGTGGACTACGACGTAGGTGGCAACGCTCAGGAACTGATCCTGTCCGACCCGAATGGCAACAGTACGCCGGGTCTCGCAAGTGGTGCCTTGGCAACGACATTCCTGGTCGATAATCGCGTCGACTTCACGTTGGTCGAGTTTGGTGTTGCTGGCGCGACGCTGGTCAACCCGGGACAACGGGCTGCCGTCACAACGTTTGAATTGACCAATACGGGCAACTCGACACAAGACTACAACCTTGCGGTTGTCAATCTGGTGAGTGGTGTGGTCAATGGAAACACCGATACGGCGGAAATGAGCAACTTGCGCGTGTTCGCGGACACCGACGGAACCGGCACCTGGACCTCAGACGACAAAATATTTGTTGATGAATTGGTCGAAGACGCCAGCATTCTGGTCTTCGTTGTCGTTGATGCAAGTATTTCACTTGTCGATGCAGACGTCGGTAATATCGAGGTGACAGCAACCACCCACGACGCTGGCGGCGCTACCACACTGGGCGATCTGACGACGGATGATGCGGCTTCAGCCGATAGTACAACGACGGTTGAGGTTGTTTTCGCTGACGATGGTGCCGGCAGTATTGGCGATGGTTTTGAAGTGGCTGCGGATGGCTACCTGGTGTCATCGGCCACTCTTGAGATCACCAAGGTTGCAACGCTGATCAGCGACCCGTTCAATGGCACGACGAATCAGAAAGCGATTCCCGGTGCTGTCATTGAGTATGTGGTCACGGTGGCCAATACGGGTGGCGAGGCAGCGACCAATGTCGTTATCACGGACGTACTCACCGACATTACGCTGTTGTCTGATTTCTTCGGCAGCGCTGAAGTAGAGATCGACAATGCTGGTGCAGTATCGACCTGCACCGAGGAAGCGGATGGTGATGTGTGCACCCTTGCCGGGGGTACGCTGACGGTCGGCGTACCCGGGCCAGGGGGTCTCGATGTTGCTGCTGGCACGTCGATGACCATTACATTCAGAGTGACCATTAACTAAGTCACTCCGCTACGGTGCTCAATAGTTTGTTCAGGCAATGCCGGTTTTGGGCTACCTGTCTGGGTAGCCCTGGCCCCCTTGCGACCGGTGTTTCTCCTCCGGGAGACAGGCGTTCAGGCCTGTTACAAGCCAGCCCTCGGGGGGAACGCAAGTTCCCCCCGAGGTGCATCTGGCACATTCACAAAGCACCCAAAAGTCACCCAATTTGGGCGCCGATTGTTGCATTTTTCCTGACTGGCACGGCGCTCGGTGCACCACCGGGTACGATCATTTCCAATCAGGCGTCCGTCGCCTATGAGAACTCGGCCGGCATTCCGTCGCTTGTTGTCAGCAATGAAGTGCAACTTGTAACAGCGGTCATTCGATCTCCGGCATCGCTGGTGTTTTCCCGAGTCGTGACGTCCGGAACCTTTCAGGAAAGCGTGGGCGCCGCCGCCTGCTTTCAGTCGGGCGCTTTTGTCAATTTACCGGATCCAACGATAAGCGGTGGCCTGACAATCGATCCTTCGCTGACGCAGGACGTCAGTGTGACGTCGAGTTACAACCTCGGTGAACCGTTCATGCTGCGACTGGGTGATGCTGATCAGAACATTGACGCTGCCGTTCGCGATACGGCAACGGTGGTGGTCAGCCATCCTCTGAGTGGCGATACAGAAACAATCAGACTCACGGAGACCGGCATCGATTCCGGAATTTTCGCCGGTTATGTGCCGAGCATGAATGCATCGGCATCGCCTGGCGATTGCGTTTTGCAGGGCAGCATGGATACCGAGGTTCGGGTGAACTATACGGATCCTGCCGATGCGACGGACTTTGCCGCAGCATTGGCGTCGCTGGATCCCATCAGTGTTGTCTTCGATTCGCGCAGTGGCGCATTGATCGATGGTGCGAGCGTGCAGATCATTGACGTGTCCAGCGGCTTGCCGGCGATTGTTTACGGCAATGATGGCGTGAGTATTTTTCCTTCGACGATTGTTTCTGGCGAATCCGCCGTGGACAGTGGTGGTACGAGCTACTCATTTGTGAACGGACAGTATCGTTTTCCATCAGTACCCGCCGGCGATTACCGAATCGACGTTACGCCCCCAGGTGCTTATACGTCACCCTCCGGCGTGGCGGTTGCCGAACTGCAGTTACTTCCCAATGCACCGTTCAACCTCGGGCCGGCATCATTTGCTAATTCATTCACGCTCGGTGGCGGTGGTCCATTCAGTTTCGACTACCCGGTCGACCCACCGGCGTCCGCGCTCTTTCTGCGTAAGTCGACGACCACAACGATTGCCGCACCGGGTGATTTCGTTCGTTACGAGTTGGTCGTTGAGAACACGTCAACGACAGACACGGCCAGGACGGTTCAACTCATGGACCAATTGCCGAGCGGAGTTCGCTACGTTGCCGGATCCGCCACACTGAATGGGGTCGCACTGGCTGATCCCGATATCAATTCAGCAACCATGGAACTCGCGTTTTCGGCGGGTAATCTCGCAGGCGGGCAGCGATCGGTCGTCGCGTACGTCGTCGAAATTGTTGCGGGCGCGAAGAATGAGGAACTGGTCAACACCGCGATCGCGCTTGCCGAGGGAGGGATCGTATCGAATGCCTCGGAGGCAAGAATTCGCCTGGCCGAAGACTTGTTCCGTTCAAGCAGCACCCTGATTGGACGCGTCGTTGAAGGGAGTTGTGCGTTGGCAAGCTTTGAGGAAGATCGCGGCGTTGCGAATGTTCGCGTCTATCTCGAGGACGGGCGCTACGCGGTTACGGATGCGGGCGGTCGATTCCACTTCGAAGGGTTGCGACCCGGTGGCCACGTCGCCCAACTGGATACTGCGACAATCCCTGAGTATTTCGACATTGTTGGTTGTACAGACCAGGGAAGATTTGCCGGTCGCGGCCATTCACAGTTTGTTGAATTGTCGCGCGGCAGCCTGCAACGAGCTGACTTCTACCTGCGTCGCAAACTTGCTCCGGATGGCAGGATCAATATCGAATTGACGAATTCCGGTACGGATGTCAGTGATGAAGTTCATTATGAACTCAAACTGAGCGGGGCCGGCAGTATCACGGTTAGCAACCTCAGCGTAAGGGTGCTGCTGCCCGATGGTGTCAGCTATGTTCCCGGATCCCTGTCGGCAGGGGGCGATTCCGCGACAGTTCCTCGAATCACCGGTCAGTCATTGACGATCGCACTGGATGACCAGAGCGGTGACTGGAATAAGGTGATCCGCTTTAAGGGGGTCATTGTTGCCGATGTATCCGGAGACCTTCGAACCCGTGCACTCGCTCGTTTCAACTCGCCGGTCAAAGCCAACCAGCAAACACCCATCGCGGAGACACTGATTCGACGGGAAGCCGCGACGTTCGAGAATGAGGACTACGTGCTCAATCTGCAATTCGGCGTGTTATCGGATCAATTGTCGAGCGTGGATCGCGAGGCACTCGATCTCCTGGTTGAAAAGTGGTCTGGTGTACGCGACGTTCGTATTGCGGCGACGGGCCACAGCGACAGCACACCCATTGCAGCCGGAAATCGCGCCAGGTTCGCGGATAATTATGTGTTGTCGCAAGCGCGAGCGCATGCCGCTGCCGACTACGTGGCACAGGCACTCGATGTGGCTGCCGCGAATATTCAGGTTGATGGCGTCGGTCCTGACGACCCTGTCGCCGATAACGGCAGTGCCGGCGGGCGACAGGAAAATCGCCGCGTCGAGATGACACTGACGGGTCGGCGCCCGGGCAAGCAATCTTTTCTCAGCGTGAAACAGGCATCAAGTGGCACGTTGATTACGAAGACCCGTGGCTTGCCGCCGAGCGTTGCAGAAGCGACGCAACAAATGCTTAACGAACAGGCGCTCGCCGATCATCTGACACCACCCAGACAACTGGAGGCGCATATTAACTCGCAGGCACCGGGAATTGGCTGGGTGCTGCCCGCGGCAGAATTTCGACCCGCCATTCCTGCGTTGAAAATCTCGATCAAACATGCCCTGGATCAATCCGTTGCGCTATTCATCAATGGGCTTGAAGTGAATCCCTTGAATTTCGAGGGTACGGAAATCAATACCGGACGCAGCATTGCGGTCAGCCGCTGGGTTGGTGTGGATTTGTTAACCGGTTCCAATCGGCTGGTTGCTGACATTATCGGGGCTGATGGTCGCGTGCTGGATCGCCTCGTGCGCACAGTCCATTACGCCGGTGCGCCCATTCGTGGTGAGTTATTGGGTGAGTTGTCGTTACTGATTGCAGATGGCAGGACGCGGCCGGTTCTTGCGGTGCGCTTGTACGATCGCTTTGGTCAACCGGCGCGACACTCGAGTGTTGGCGCGTTTTCGATTGACCAGCCGTATCGCTCATGGTGGGCAGTGGAGAACGATCGCAAAAACAAGATCGTGAACATTGGCAATCGCGAACCGCTTTACACGGTAGGTCGGCACGGCATTGCCCTCATCGAACTTGAGCCAACCACCACCAGCGGCATGGCGACGCTGCGACTCAAGTTTGGCCAGCAACGCGAACAGGAATTAACCACCTGGCTCAAACCACAGCCTCGGGACTGGATACTGGTTGGCTTCGGTGAGGGTACTGTCGGCTACAACACGTTGAAGAAAAATGCCACCGCAGCAACGCGGGCGGGGTACGACAACGGTTACTATGACGAAGGTCGCCTGGCATTTTTTGCGAAAGGCAGGATCAAGGGAGAGTATTTGCTGACGCTGGCCTACGATTCGGCGCGCGACAGCGAAGACGCCAAACGCCGATTCGAGACGGAGATCGATCCCAACGAGTACTACACTCTGTACGCCGATAACTCGGAACAACGCTTCGAGGCATCCAGCCAGCGAAAACTGTATGTGAAGCTTGAGCGCAATCAGTTTGTCGCTCTGTTCGGCGACTACGGCACGGGCTTGTCGACGACCGAGCTCGGTCGTTACGAGCGACGCTTTAATGGCTTCAAAACCGACTATCATGGCCAGAATCTCCTGTTTTCCGCCTTCGCCAGCGAGACTGAGCAGTCATTTGTCCGCGATGAATTGCAAGGAGACGGCACCTCCGGCCTCTACCGCCTGAGCAGTGCTCCCATCATCGGCAATAGCGAGACCATCCGCATAGAGGTGCGAGATCGATTCGACACTGCCAACGTTCTCTCCAGCACGACGTTGAGTCGTTTTCTTGACTACAATCTCGATCCGTTCAACGGCACTCTGTATTTCAAAAAACCCATCCCAAGTCGCGACAACGAATTCAATCTCATCTACATTGTCGCGGAGTACGAAACGTCATCGGCTGCGAGCAACGATTTAGTGGCTGGCGGCAGGGTGGCGTTACGGGATACCGGCAAGACGATTGAGGTCGGCCTGACGTACATCAACGAAGGCCAGCAGGGAGCGCAAGGCGACCTGACCGGCGTCGATCTGCGCTGGCAGGTAAACGACGCAACGATGCTGCGCGCAGAACTTGCACAGAGTAACAGCGAGTCGGGCGGCAGCGTAAGCAAAGGCCGTGCACAGCTGCTTGGCATCGAGCATCGCAGCGACAAACTCGATTTGCGAGCACATTACAAAGAGGTCGACCAGGCGTTCGGTCTCGAACAACAATCCGCGGCAGAAAAAGGCATCCGTAAATTTGGTGTCGATGCCCGTTATGCGTATTCGACCGAAATCGCCCTGAATGTCAAGGCAATCAAACTGAAAAATCTGCAGACCGGCGCAGACAGACTGGCCGCTGCGGCCGAGGTCCAGTATCAGGGCGATCGGTCCTCTGCTTCATTGGGTTTGGTACACGCGCAGGACGATTTCAGCGATGGCGTTTCCCGAACGACCGATGTGATTCAAGGTGGCGTCAGCCGGCGCCTGTTCAATAGCGCGCTGAAGATACGTGCCAATGGCAGTGTCGGTATCGGTGCCGCAGAGAATAACGGGGACTACCTCGCAAGCTATGTGCTCGGTTTCGACTACGAGGTAATGCCGGGCGTCGATATTTTCTTGGAGTTCGAAAATGCCGAAAGTGCAGATATCCAATCCGAAATGACTCGCGTCGGCGTTCGTGCATCTCCCTGGAGTCGTGCGCAGATCCATAGTTCGTTCGTTAATGAAACAAGCGAATTCGGGCCAAGATTGTTCGCCAACCTGGGTCTGATGCAGGGTTTCCAGGTCAACGAGTCATGGAGCGTCGACATCGGCCTGGACCGGACGAAAACTTTGTCAGGCCCTGGTCTGCGACGATTTGACGAGGAACGCGAACTCGCTTTCGGTTCACAGCGAGACGATTTCACCGCCGCGTTCCTTGGCACGCTTTATCAGTCAGAGTACTGGAGCGTGAACAGCCGCATCGAGTATCGGCATTCCGATAGCGAGAAACGCAGGTCATTAATATCCGGCTGGTATCGAGAGCCAGGTCTCGGTCATGGCATGTCGGCTGGCCTGTCGATATATCACAGTGAAACAAGCGACGCATCGGATTCTTTAACCGTCGACGCCCGTATGGGATGGGCTTTCCGGCCGGCTGAAAGTTCATGGTCAATCCTGGATCGCATTGACCTGATTTACGAAAAAGTTTCTTCCCTCATCAGCAGTCGACGTAGCTGGCGTTTGATCAACAATCTCAATACCAATAAACGTATTGGCGCCAGCAGCCAGTTGGCAATGCAATACGCCTTCAAGTATGTCCGCAGTGAGTTCGATACGACCGACGTCACCGGGTACACCGACCTCACCGGACTCGACTTTAGCAAAGGCTTCGCACAAAAGTGGCAAGCCGGTATTCACGCCAGCGCATATCATGCCTACGCGTCGAGCATCGTCGACTACGGCTTTGGTATCGATATTGGGCTTAATGTGCGGGACAATATGTGGCTTACGCTGGGGTATAACGTCAGCGGCTTTTACGATGAGGATTTTGCGGCAGCTCGTTATACGGCGCAGGGGCCGTATTTTCGGATATCCATCAAAGCGGATCAGGAGACTTTGAAACGGATTGCCGGGCGTTAGTTTGGGGGTTCGTGCTACGGACTCGTGTGGTGAGGTCAACCCCTGAGACCCGCTGCAAGTACGTCCATGTAAGCTCGGGCCCCGCATCCCTGCGGGGCACGGTCTCAGGGGCCGACATCACCACACGGGTCCTTGGTCGTGGTACCCAAAAC
>JADFNG010000073.1 GCA_022563505.1 Pseudomonadota bacterium
TGATTTATCCCAGTTCAGGACACCGTATTTTTTCAGGATTCGCTGCAGGTCTTCGATGGGGATGGCGCGCAGTTCTCCGCGTGAACTCGTCACTGTCGTGGCTTTGAAAATCGCATTGTAGATTGCTTCTTCGGTGGCTTCTGCCGTGGCGGCAAATAGTGGTGACATGGAGGCGTTGACCAGTACTTCTTCCTTGACCGGCGTGTCACTGACTCTCGGTTTGCGGACCGACGGATGGGTTGAGAATGCGATGACGTAGTCACCCGAGCCGTTGCTTGCGTAGGAACCGGTTCGCGCAAGGCCCATAATGGCTCGCTGCGCCAGGCGATCCAGACTGCGCGCATTGAGCGGCGCATCCGTTGCAACCACCATCATGATGGAGCCATCTTCCTTGTCGCCGTCGGACTTCGCTGCTCCCAGCTCCCCGCTGTAGGCATAGGTGCCGAGTTCACGTCCTACGGGCGCTCCATTGATGACCAGGGTACCGCCGTAGTTGGTCTGTACCAGCACCCCGATCGTGTAGCCGCCGAGCGCTTCGGGCAGCACGCGTGAACTCGTGCCGATGCCGCCTTTCCAGCCAAACGCCTGCGTGCCCGTGCCCGCGCCCACGCTGCCCTCGGCGACCGGGCCACCGCTGGCGCTTGCGAGTGCGGCGAACACTTCCTCATGCTGAATCGGATCCGCCCACATATTATTGACACGGGAATCGTTGGTTTCGCCAACAATCGGGTTCACCGTATGCTCGCCCATGCCCGGCTGTTCATAGACCCAGTCCTTCAGGGCGTTTGCCGCGCTCCAGACACACAGTGTGCAAGTCAGAAGAATGGGCGTTTCTATTTCGCCGAATTCACGCACCTGGGTTTCGCCGATCATCTTGCCGTAGCCGTTGCCAACATGAATCCACGCCGGAATCGGATGGGTGTAGAGATTGCCCGGCGCCGGAATGATGGCCGTCACTCCGGTTCGAATATCATCGCCTTCAATCACCGTGGCATGACCTACCTTGACGCCGCTCACATCAGTAATCGCGTTCAACGGTCCCGGCTCGAAGGTGCCAACGATCAGGCCGATGTCGCGAGCCCTGGGGCGATCTTCCTGAGCAAGGCTAAGCCCTGCGACGCAAAAACCCATCAGCAATGCGGCCATGACCATGGTTGTTCTCATGCGGTTTTTCTCAAAATTGCACCCATCCCGCTAACGTTCGCCAGGCTCGAAGAATCACTTGAATACGTCGAACTGATAATTGTATTTAATAATTAGCTCGCGTCCTTTCGGAGCCGAGCCCGGAAATCGCTCGTCAAATTCGTTGTATACAACGTAGAGACCGGATCGGGCCGTTCGCAGCAAGGAGAATCTCAGATTGGTCGAGAGCACTTCAGAATCGTCGTTGTACTGGACCAGCACCTGCAACAGCATCTTGGGTGTAAAGGAATAGGACAACCGCATGCGGGATAACATGACGGAGAAATCGCCGCCCGCGATCGGCAAATCGAACCTATTGTAGACAACCGAGAATTCCGAGCTGAATGTTTCCCCAATGCGGTATTTTACCGTCGGTGAGAATATAACGCGATCACCACCAAATCGATCACCCGCATTCAGCTCGATTCTCAGGCTAAGCGGTGCAGACAAATCGGTGTTGGCGCGAATCACGCCTTCAAAACCCGAGTAGGTGCCAGCCGCTACGAAGACGCCATCAACAATCTCAAAGTCTTCTTTGAGGCCATCTTTCAGGTAATTCATGCCGGTATCGATTCGATAACCGTTTTTGAAATCCCAGTGCACATCGTAGTGTTGGAAGCCGGTTTCCAGAAAGCCGTCAAGGTCGTAGTAATTCTCGATCCTTGCATGCGGTCGAACCTCCAGCAGACCCCACAGATCTTCCGGTCGAAAACGACGCATGATAAAAGCCGACCCGCGCCGATAATCATCACGACGCAGAAAGCCGACCTCAGGATTGAAGTCCTCGGATATTTCCGTGTAATTCAGACGCGCGAACCATTTCGGAGAATCATAGCTCCCCTTCAGAGCGAAGGCGTAATCGTCGCCATCCAGACCCGGAGTCGAGGTTTTCGCCACCCAGGTCTCCAACAACGCGTTTTCGCCAATACCCCAATGACCATCGATAGCATAGGTCTGGTTCTCATCCTCCGCACCCGGCACGCCGAGACTGCCGTCGCCATTGCGGCTTACAATCATTGCACCGATCGAGGAACGGTTCGGCAATTCCTGATTAACTCGCGCGACGATAAAATCATTCTGCGACGCGATTCCGTCGACGCCTTCGTCACTCATGTACAGGAAGCCGAGATTGGTACTGGAGCCAACCTTGCCGGACAGACGAACGCCGCCTTCGATCGGTACCACGGCACCGCTGTCTATGCCGATACGGCGACTGAAAAAGAGCTCGACCGCTCGCGCATCGCCCACGGTAAACTGCGCGGCGTTCTCCAGAAAAAACGGCCGTTTCTCAGGCAGAAAAATGCTGAATCGATCAAGGTTGACGACGAAATCATCTGATTCAACCTGCGCGAAATCCGTGTTATAAGTTGCGTCCAGCGTAAGACTCGAAGTCAGGGAATATTTTATGTCGACACCGATTTCCTGATCACTGTCGGTACCTGGCAATCCACGGCCGCTCGTTGTTCGCATGAGCGCATAAGGCGTAATCTGCAGGTTCTTCGTCGAGGCAGGAACCACTCCCGTCAGTGAACCTGCATCCGAGACTCGATTCAGGTTACGTTGCCGACTGAGCGGTGCCCAGTAGACGACTTCATTGTTGTGTCGAATATTGCGCTGGAAGTTAATTCCCCAGATCTGTTCTGCTCCCCTCCCATAGCGCAGCGTCGTGAACGGAATCTCCATTTCGGCGCTCCAGCCGAACTCGGTCAGCGTTGCCGCAACTCTCCAGCTGCCGTCCCAGTTGAGATTGAAGCCACCGCCGCCGGAACCAAACTGACCCGCTACGCCCTCTTTCACCACCTGCGCATCAAATTCGACACCTGCGGGATTGGTGCCAAACACATAGCCGTTTTGCCGATCCAGAAGTCCATCAATAATGACCTGAAAACTGTCCGTATCATCAAGAGATGAATCGCGCCGACTGTCAGAAACAATGATACGACTCGGGTCTTTGTCGTAAGCGATCACGCCGATGTACAAGGCTGTATCCGTAAAGCCGATAAAGACCTCGGTCTTCTCGGAAGCGGGCTGACCCTCATCCGGTTTTACCTGCGTAAATCCTGTGGCCGGAATCATGCCCTCCCAGGCCAGGTCGCCAACCACTTTGCCATCAAGATTGGGGGCAATGGACAGGCGTGAAGCTTCGACGGTCGGCCGCGGTCGCTGTTCCGGTGCTACCTGCGTCTGTGCCATTGCCTGGCCGCAACAGGCGGCAATCGCGATCCATGCCAGGTGCTCTCGCAACCCGGAACGATGCCTTGCGTCACTCACTGATTCCCCCTAATTGGTTGCAGAAGCAACCACAATGCTATTGATTTAACAAAGAAAAATTGATTGGCTAGTTTAATGAGCCGTAGACGCAATTCAATACACATAGTTCACTATGCGAAACAACGAAGTCCAAAGAAGTGTCAAGAGTCCAGATCCATGGACAAACGGTCTCTGTAGGCGAACAAACCGGCTGCGCCACCCGTATGCACGAAAACGATATTTTTCGCATCCTGAAAATATCCACTACTGATCAGATCGATCATGCCAGCAAGACCTTTGCCACTGTATACAGGATCAAACAAGAGGCCTTCGAGCCTTGCCAACAGCAGGATGGCGTCATTCATGCCCTTTGTCGGCACGCCGTAGCCATCACCTACGTAGTCGCAATTGGCGACAATGTCTCCACGTTCGATCAGTCCTGGTGCACCGAGCAGGTCGGCGGTACTGCAAGCGAGTTTGTACACTTTCTCTTCCTGCTCAGTCCTGGCTGCGTTCACGCCAATGCCAAGCAGCGGAATACCACTGTGCATTGCCTTGAGCCCGACGATCAGGCCCGCCTGGGTTCCGGCACTGCCGGTGGCATGCACGACATGATCGATGACGAGATTTTGCTTGTTCGCCTGCACGATGAGTTCGAGTGCACAGTCAACATAGCCGAGTGCGCCGATCGGATTGGAGCCACCGCCCGGAATGATATAAGGCGTCTCGCCGCTTAAGCTGAGTTCATCGGCGACGGTTTGCATGGCAGCATCCATATCCGTGCCCTTCTCTACCTCGCGAATGTTCGCCCCGAAAAGGTGATCGAGAAACACGTTGCCTGACTTCAGGTAGGGCTCAGTGGCATCACCGACCCGCTTTTCAAAAATGAGCTCGCATTTCAAGCCAAGCTTGCAGGCAGCAGCAACGGTTTGGCGGGCGTGGTTCGACTGTACCGCACCCTGGGTAATAACCACCGTCGCTTTCTTGTCCAGAGCCTCTGCCATCAGAAATTCAAGCTTCCGCGTTTTGTTGCCGCCGGTACCCAGACCGGTGCAATCGTCGCGTTTGACGTAAATATCGGGACCCCCCAAATGCCGGGTCAGGCGCGGCAGGAATTCCAGCGGCGTCGGCAAATGAGCGAGAGACACTCGGGAAAATCGCGATAACAACATGGGTTTGTCCTTATGGTCAGTCGGTGCGCGGCAATTCAGCGACGCCTGTGGCGATTGCCACCGTGCGTTTGGCCAAGACATCGGTCGATGAGATGAGAGCTACCTTTATATCACTGTCGTTGAGGACCAATGGGATTTCTGTACAACCGGCGATAACCACATCGGCACCTGCTTCGATCAGTCGCTCCGCCAGACCAACCATTCGCTTGCGCACAGCCTCGCTTGTGTCGCCGGCCTTGATGAGTCCAATCAGCTGCATGCATTGGTGTTGATCGTCCGCCCCCGGAAAGACCGGTGTCTTGCCGGCCGCTTGCAACGCTTTCTGGTACACGCCGGCCACCAGGCAGGCATCCGTCGCCAGTATGCCCACCTGCTGCGCCTGCGGATATGCATGCTCGATCTCCCGGACGGTCTCCTCGACAATATGCACGAAGGGAATGTCTATCGCCCGAATCGCATCGTCCACGAATGCGTGCGCAGTGTTGCACGGCATCACAATGAAATCCGCGCCGGCCACCTGTAATTGCTTCGCCATCGCGACCAGCGCCGCACGCACGGCGCTATCGTCTCCCTTGATGGCCGCCTGACGATCAGGCGTTTTCGGATTGCTATCGACGATCATGCGCACATGATCCTGATCACAACGCGCCGGAGTCAACGCAATCACCTTGGACATGAAGTCGACCGTCGCCTCGGGCCCCATGCCACCGATGACGCCAACGATTCGAGTAGTGCCCGATGTATCCATGTTCAACTCATGCACTCATTTCTGATGTCATCCGCCGTGGCCGGTTTTCTGCCATAAGACGTTGCGGATCGTCGGTATTGATTGATTAGCTCGGCATTGTCTCGCGCTATGGAGCCATCCGGCAAGTACAGATTGTTTTCAAAGCCGATACGGACGTGGCCACCTGCACCGGTCGCCGCGAGCATCGCTTCGTTTTCGTATTTTCCGAAGCAACACACGGCCCACGGAAACTCGCCGCAGTCCGCGGCCGCAAGCATGGCTGTGAGTTCAGAGAGTTTGCCTTCAAGTGCCTCGGCATAGCGGCCCATGACCAACAGGCAGAATGGCTGCTCGTCGGTAAACACGCCCCGCCGCCGCATTTGATCAAATCGACTGACGTCGTCGGCCGAATACAAAATGAACTGCGGCCATATCTTTTCTTTTCGCAGCCAGGCGAAAAATGCGGCGGCCTCCACTTCTGTTTTATCATCCGGACACAACTCGCGGAGGCCGAGAGAAACCGCCTCAGGCCGGACGGCCCGGACCATGGCCATCTGCTCATCGCGCGTGTAAGTACCTACGGCTTCTGAAGTAACCTGCAGCACCAGAGAATCGCCAACGCGTTCACGAACGGCCTTCATGGCCGCGCGGTAGCAATCGACGTCGAGTGTGTGCTGCTGCTGTTTGTCTCGCACATGAAGATGAAGCACTGAGACACCCTCCTCGACAAGAGACTGAGCGCAATCGGCAAGCTCTGCAGGGGTAATGGGCAAAGCGGGATGATCGTCCGCCGTACGGCGAGCGCCATTCGGGGCCGAGATAATGATGACCCGGTCTTTCGCGAAAGTCTGGTGGGGTAGGGACATCTAAATAACAGCGATACCCGTCAGCGTCTTGGTTATTTTTTCGACCAGCTCATCCGCATGCGCTTCGGTGTAGATAAACGGCGGTGCCAACATGATGTGCACGCCGTCACGCCCGTCGGCAGTGCCCCCGGCTGGATAACAGATCAGGCCGTTTTCCATCGCCGTATTGCGAAGTTTGAGCGGCAGACCCAATTCCGCTTTCGGAGGTTCCTTCGTCGCCCGATCCGTTACAAGTTCGATGCCAATGAAGAGTCCTCGTCCACGTATGTCGCCCACATAAGGATGCTCGCTAAATGCATCACACAGCCCGGCCCTCAGGTAGTCGCCGATCGTGTTCACATTGGACAACAGATCCTGTTCTTCAATCACCCGGGCAACCGCGACGCCGGCGGCACAGGCCGTCGGATGACCAACATAGGTATGCCCGTGCGCAAAGCCGCCAAAGCGTTCAACCACCGCTTCCTGAATAAATCCGCGCGACAAAGTCGCGGCGATCGACTGGTAGCCACCCCCCAGGCCTTTCGCCATGGTGACAATGTCGGGCCGGATGCCTTCCTGCTCGAACGCAAAGTAACTGCCTGTTCGACCGCAGCCAGACATCACTTCATCCAGAACCAGCAGAATATTGTGGCGATCACAGATCTCGCGAATCTCGCGGAAATAACCCTCGACGGCAGGCAAAGCTCCCATCGTTGCGCCAGCGACGGTCTCGGCAAAAAAGGCGGCTACGTTTTCCGCACCGACCCGTTCAATCCCGGTTTCCAGTTCCGCGGCGCAACGCAAACCATACTCCGTGTCCGATTCGTCAGAACGTTTGAAGCGGTATGCATAGCAAGGAGCGATCTTGGGCCAGTCCTGCAAAAGCGGCTCGAAGACTTCGCGCCGACCCGGGTTTCCGGACAAGGAAAGTGCGCCCAGCGTGTTGCCGTGATAGCTCTGCTTGCGACTCAGGAACAGGCGTTTTCCCTCTTCTCCTTTGGCGACCCAATACTGTCGCGCAAGCTTGATGGCCGCTTCATTGGCTTCGGAGCCTCCGGACAGGAAATAGACTTTGGCGTCCTCTTCACCAAATTTACTGACCAGGCCTGCAGCCAGTTCTTCTTGTGGCGCATTGGTAAAAAACGTGGTGTGCGCAAACGCCAGCGTATCGAGTTGATCTTTGACGGCCTGAATGACCGTCGCATTGCCGTGGCCGAGGCAGGAGACCGCCGCCCCGCCACTACCGTCGAGATATTTCCTGCCACTCGCATCATAGAGATACACTCCATCGCCACGCACCGCTTGCGGGTAAGTATGTGTCGGCTCGCGATAAAAAACGTTTGCCATCAGGAATTCCAGCCAGGCGTCATTTCCCGGGCGAGCTTAGCACTGTTGCGCTATCCGGGCGATGCCCGCAAGCGGGCCTGATTATCGGGTAATCTAGGCGGTCGGCAATGGTCATTTTGACGGGGGAGCCATGATTTCAAAAGCAACCATTCGCTTACTGTGCGGCAGTGTTCTGCTGTGCGTGCTCAGCCCGCTCGCATTGGCACAGTATTCACAAGCGGTCGATGCGCGATCCTATCAACTCGGCATCCTGGGCGGTTTCTCCGAAGTCGTGCGACTGGGCGTCAAGGAACTGGCCCTCTCCGAAGTCATGTCACCGGAGGAGATGGACGACATCCTGCCAGACGCACAGGTGGTCGCAGATCGAAACGGCGTGCTGCTTTATCGGGAGGCGGATTTGCTGGTCACTGACCTGTATCCGGCGGACGTTGCATTGGGCAAGCACGTATTGCTTGTGTACACCGGGGATACGCTGGACAAATACCTCGCGATCAAAGCAGACAAGCAGGCGCTTGTTGACGCAGGAGCATACGACGGTGAAGCTCGCACGGAAATTGCGCGACGCTTTGGGCGTCTTCTCAGCTATCCAATGCCCGTCATTGACGAACTCATCAAGAAGCAACGTGGCCACTAAATTGCGATCCGGCTAACGGTCAGCACAAACCAAAGAGGCAATTCCGAACATGAAACAGTTTTTTGCGCTCATCATTTCCTGTGGCCTGCTAGCCGCTTGCACCGGCACGCCTGTTGCCGAACCCACCTCAGCAGCAGATGCCACCCCCGGGTTTCAGAAACCGATCGAATATATCCCGGCAGCACTCGGTGCTTTTTCATGGACGATCACGACGAACCAGCCAAAGGCACAGGAGTACTTCACGCAAGGCATGCAACTGCGCTGGGCCTTCAATATCGACGATTCGATTCGATCCATGACCGAAGCTCGACGGATCGATCCTGAATGTGCCATGTGCTATTGGGGAGAGGCGTTCGCACTTGGCTCCTTTTTGAATGGCGGCATGAGCGACGAAAAGGCACCGTACGCCCATGCGGCGATTGTCAAAGCAGCGGAGCTCTCGGCTGACCACGCAACTGAATTGGAGGGTGATCTGATTGCTGCAGCGCAAGTGAGATACCCGCAGCACTACGATCCGAAAAATCGTCGTCCGGTCGACGAGGCTTTTGCCGCCGAAATGGCGAAGGTGTATGAAAAATACCCGCATAACCACGAGGTCGCTACGTTGTATGCCGTTGCGCTGTTCATGCTGGAAGAACGACGAGGTTACCGGGACGTCAACGACCCGGACCTGATTCGTTTGCACGGCGTATTGACCCGGGTCCTGGCCGAAGACATTCGCCATCCCGGCGCGTGTCATCTTTACATCCATGCAACCGAATCGAGCCAGCAACCGGAACTTGCTCTGCCGTGCGCCGAATTTCTTGGCACCGCGATCCCCATCGCCAGTCACATCCAGCACATGCCATCACACACCTGGAACAAAGTGGGTTATTGGGGCAAGTCCGTTCGCGCCAATGTAGCCGCACAGCAATCGGATCAAAAGGCGGCGAAGAACTGGGGATTTTCCTATGCCCCCGCACATAACCTGCACATGCTGCTTTTCGCCGCTTCTTTCGACGGACAGGGCGCCGTGGCCACTCAGGCCGGCAAGGACTATCGCAAGGTAACCGACAATTCCATGTATGAGTTGCTGACGTTGATTCGCTTTGGTCGCTTCGACGAGGTGCTCGAAAATACCAATCGGCCCAAAGATGCTGTGGCCGCAGCGATTTGGGATTTCGCACAAGGCTATGCCAGCCTCAAGGAAGGCGATATCGAAACGGCGGTAGCCCTGCGGGACAAGGTGCTCGAATTCTCTGCGACCACGGACGCCAAATTTCGCTTCCATCCGGCAGGTAACGTCGTCGGTGCCATGGCACATATTCTCGAAGGCGAAATCCTTTGGGCCAATGACGATCTTGACGGAGCCATCGCGGCATTCCAGAAATCGGTCGAGGTTGAGGATTCGCTGGATTACGACGAACCCGAACCCCTGCCCTTCGCGGCACGCCACTGGCTGGGTGCGGCCCTGCTCGAGTCCGGGCAATACGGGGCCGCGGAGACCGCCTATCGTGACGAACTTACGGACCATCCACACAATGGCTGGTCACTGTTTGGCCTGAAGGCGGCGCTTGCGGCTCAGGGCAAGACAGACGACGCGGTGAACCAGGATTTCGACGAAAGCTGGGCGAGAGCAGACAGCTGGATTATTGCCTCCAAATTCTGACGAATAAATCCACGGCATGTCGCATTTCAGGATATACTGGTCGGCTAAATCGCTCTCATGAGCCCATTGCCCTCCGTCTCCAGCCCCTCCAGGCAATGCCCGACACCGGGCAGGCGGATTAGTTTGCCCGAACGTGAAGAAGATATGAACGAGCCACAACCCATACCGAAATCCCAGTTTTACGCAATTACTTCAATCAGCAAGACCGATCCGCCCGCCGGTACGGAAGGTAGCAACTGGCATTGCTATGTCATCGAACAGGGCAACAACTGCATTCGCGGCTTCCGACAGGGCACGCAAGCGACCGTGCGAGAAGCCGTTGAGGAAATCGTCGAACAGTTGAATGAACGGCGTTTGGGCAAGCGCGGACGCATCAACCCGCCACCAGCAGCAAAGAAAAAGATCTAGACATAATGAAGTGACCTACCCGTCCTCAAGAATCGTGGATTAAGCTGAGGGCGTAAAGTCTTCGGCTCAGAGCCGACATTGAGGAGGATAGGTCATGGGGAAGTTTAGCAAGTACGTGGGGCTGGATACACACAAAGAGACGATTGCGGTGAGCATTGCGGATGCTGGGGGAGGCAAGGCGCGGTATTTTGGGGAGGTGGCGAATCGCCCGGCGGCGATCAAGAAGCTGCTCGATGAATTGAGTCGGGAAGGTGAGGTGGTGTCGTTTTGCTACGAGGCCGGTCCGTGTGGTTATGGTCTTTACCGGCAGATCACCGAGTCAGGGCACGATTGCACGGTGGTGGCACCGTCGCTGATCCCGAGACGACCCGGTGATCGGGTGAAAACCGATCGACGCGACAGCGAAGCGCTGGCGCGGTTGCATCGGGCCGGTGAGTTAACGGCGGTGTGGGTGCCGGGCGAAGAACAAGAGGCGATGCGCGATTTGACGCGCGCGCGCGAAGACATGAAACAGCTTGAGCGGCGCTCAAAGCAGCGGCTGAATGCTTTTTTGCTGCGCCATGGCCGCCATTACACATCGGGCAAGAGCCGCTGGACGCAGGCGCATTGGCGCTGGCTGGAGAAAGTCACGTTCAGCCAGCCGGTGCAGCAGATTGTCATGCAGGAGTACATTGACAGTGTGCAGCAACTTCGGTGTCGGGTCACGGATCTGGAAGAAGAGATGGCGCGCGCCGTCGGGCAATGGACGTTGGCGCCGGTGGTTGAGGGACTGATGGCATTACGCGGTTGTCGACTGATTACCGCGATGACGGTGGTGGCGGAGCTTGGCGATATCAGTCGTTTTGACACGCCCCGGCAACTGATGGCGTTTTTGGGGCTGGTGCCGAGCGAATCTTCCAGCGGCCCTAAGCGGCGGCGCGGCGGCATCACCAAAACCGGCAATGGGCATGTGCGTCGTCTGCTGATCGAATCGGCCTGGTGTTACCGCTTTCCCGCGCGCAAGACAGCACCGTTGCAACGCCGTGCGGAGAAAACCTCTGCCGCAGTACAGGCGATTGCCTGGAAAGCGCAGAAACGCTTGTGCACTCGCTTCCGAGCGCTCAATGATCGAGGCTTGATGCGGGTAAAAATCTCCACCGCCATCGCCCGTGAATTGAGCGGTTTCATGTGGGCGATTGCCTGTGAGGTGATGGCTCAACAACCGAGCCTGGCCGGCGTTGCGGCGGTCAATGCTTCAACAGCGGTTAACCACCGGCACTGAACAATCCCGTGTTTTTCAACAACGAACCTTTGACACAGAACAGTCGCAGCCAGCGGGAGAACCCTCGAGGCTCCTATGAGGCGCTCAGCATAACGAGACGACCCTCGCGACTAGACAGAGGCAGCTCCACGACGAAGATATGTCAGGCGGTTCCGACCCGCGCATCTCAGGCTGATTCACCGTCGTTAAAAGCTGTGGCTGTTCTGTCTCAAAGGTTCGTGATTCAACCACCGGACACTTAAATGAAAACAAACTTAGTCAATACTATTGACAGGTCACAACATATCAGGAGGCTGTCGGACTTAACGTATAAGTCGTTGATTTTATTAGACATGAAAAATGTGACTTAAAAAAGAAACTCCATGTTATCAATGCGTTACGAATCCGAAATCGGTAAGTCCGACTGCCTCCTAGAACGATTTAGAGCTTAGAGTGAAGTACGCCTATCGTTTCGGGAGTTTGAGAATTGGAACGTCTGCGTAGTCAAGTCCAACACCTCAAACCACCCCTCAATAGAGTGGCTTACCCTTGTAAGTAAGGGAAAACCAGCACGGTTAC
The DNA here is from genome assembly GCA_022563505.1 of Pseudomonadota bacterium. Classification (GTDB taxonomy): domain Bacteria; phylum Pseudomonadota; class Gammaproteobacteria; order Steroidobacterales; family Woeseiaceae; genus JAADHU01. The sequence continues at coordinate 12,033 of JADFNG010000073.1, forward strand.
TTTTAACATGAGTCAATGCGATCCCGCTTTGACTCATAGAAAAGAGCTCTTATCACTCGTATACTCAATATAGCGTTTGTTTTACTCAATATTAAGATCAAAAATCATGATGAGAAGCTTTTCCAAACTACGATTGTTGCAACCGCCTTGCCCGAAAAAATGCGTTAATTTGGATCGTAATATCCGTCTTCTTCAGTTAGTCATCATAAGCACGCTTTTGGGAGGTGGCGCCGTAACCGCAGATGTACTTGATGAGATTATTGTGACCGCGCAAAAGCGCGAACAAAATCCTCAGGATGTCGGTATTGCAATGACCGTGATGTCCGGTGAGCAGATGGAGTCGCTGAACTTCATAAATGCCCAGCAGGTGGCACAGATGGCGCCGGGCGTGACTATCGTAACAATTGCTGAGGACAGTTATTCGATCGCTATCCGTGGTGCAACCAACAGTGATTTCGTCACCAATGCTGAAAGCCCGGTAGCTATCTACCTGGACGATGTGTATATCAGCCAGATGTCGGGAACCGGCTTTATGTTGTTCGATATGGACCGGGTCGAAATTCTGCGTGGACCCCAGGGTACCCTGTATGGCCGCAACGCTACGGGCGGACTGTTGCATTTTGTCTCCAGAAAACCCACCCGCGAAGTCGAAGGCTATGCCCAACTTACCTATGGCGACTATTCTCAACTCAGATTTGAAGGTGCAGTTAGCGGTGGGTTTGGCGATATGTTTTCAGCTCGCCTGGCGGTTTCCACGCATCAGAATGACGGCTATATAACCAACCGCTTGGGAGGCAAGCTGAACAATGCTGATGATCAGGCGCTGCGACTGCATTTATTGGTTACACCGAGCGAGAATTTTGAAGCCTTATTAAGTGGGAGGTTTTCGCAACAGGATATTGACACCGGGTTTTTTGAGAACGTGACTTCCTTGCTGCCCGGTCAATTGACCCCGGGCTTGCCCAACCCGGTACTGGGCGGCTATTCAGATAACGATGGTGATGTTTTCGCCGGTGATTACGACAGTCCCGGTTTCAACGACTTGGAAACTGCGGGTTTCAGCGCAAACCTGAAGTGGGCGCTGGGCCCGGTAAATATGACCTCAATCACGGATTTCTCAACAGTCGAGCGCACCTACATTGAAGATTCTGATGCTTCGCCTGTGCGGCTTGTCAACTTATACTTAATCACGGATGCCGAGCAGTTTTCACAGGAAATTCGCTTTGACGCAGAGGCTGAAAAATTCCGTTGGACAGCAGGATTATACTACTTGGATCTGGATATCAGAGATAGCGTTGGCGCCATCGCTGACCCCTTATTTGGGCCACCGCCAACGCCCGGGGCGGAAGCCGGCCTGGACAATCCATATCATTCCCAGTTGCAGTCAATATCGGTGTTCGGCGAGTTTGAAATAGCGGTTGCCGACAAGCTCGATCTGATTCTCGGCGGTCGCGTGATTCGCGATGAAAGGGAATATGACTACGAAAGTAATATCTTGGAATACCTCGATGCATTCGGCCGGGGTTTCCGCCTTCCCCAAAACACCAATTTTCTTGGGCAGATAGCAAGCTATCATGGAGAACGTACCGACACGGATTGGGCGGCGCGCGTGCAACTGAACTGGATTGTATCAGATGACATACTGGTATATGGCGGTTGGAACCGGGGTGTAAAAAGCGGCGGATACAACGCACCGTTCTCCCCGCTGTCTGGAGAGTATACTGACGAAACCATGTCCTATGGCCCGGAAGCTCTGGATGCATATGAGCTAGGCTTCAAATCCACATTTGCCGATGGCAATGTTCAACTCAATGGCGCCGTGTATTATAACGATTATCAGGATTATCAGGCTTACACAATTATCGGGCTTGATGCATTCACCCGTAACACGGACGCGACCAGCAAGGGAATTGAGTTGGAACTCCAGGCCACCCCCGGAGAAAACTGGGATATCATTTTTGGTGTTTCATGGAACGATATCGAGGTAGTGGTCGAGCCAGGGGTCACTTCCAGATCCGTCCAGACACCTGAGGTCAACCTTAATGGTCTGGTACGCTACGCTATTCCGTTGTCTGCCGGCGAATTGGCCCTGCAGGTAAACGGGGTGTATCTTTCTGAGCGTATTTATGCGCTCAGTAATTTACCCAACGTAACGGGGGACGATTATAAGGTATTTGATGCGTCCGTTTCCTACCTCTCCGAAAACGGTAATTGGCTTTTCCGCGCATACGTTACCAACTTCACAGA
>JADFNG010000130.1 GCA_022563505.1 Pseudomonadota bacterium
TTGAGAATTCTTCTTCTCACTGCATTCGCAACGCGTGAGGAAAAGAGCTTGAGCCTGCTGTCCTTGCGCCGGTGCCGCTCGCCAACAACCATTCTGATTTTCGTCGATGCGCATAAGCGCTCGTACAGACCCGGTACGTCGGCCGGATCATTTTGTCCGTCGCCATCGAGTACGGCGATGACCGGCGCGGACGCAGCCTTCACACCCGTCAGGATCGCGGCACTCTGGCCACGGTTCTCAACATGGAACTTTACCTGCAGCGCTTCGTGAGTTCGTGACAAATCGCCAAGCACATCGGTCGTCCCGTCCACGCTCGCATCATCAACGACGACTACCTCGTAGCGTAATCTGCCGGCCAGGGCAGTATCGATTTCGTCAATCAGCGGTCTAATACAATCTCGCTCGTTGTAGACTGGAATGATCAGGCTGAGCTGGGGTATCTGGTTGGTCATGGCAGCACGTGAGAGTGCTGGTCGCGAAAAAATCCTTCGGTATCAGCACCTGGCGGCTGTGTCTCGCACCATCAATGTTCGCGTCTTGCAGCTGTTTTTGGCGCTTGGGACCTAATAGCTACTTTGTCCCGGTCGATAGCGAGCGCTTGCGTCTGGCTCATTGTCGTCAAAACGCCCAGCGCCGCGTGCCGGTTACCGGCGTCGGTCACGAGGTTCCATGCTCTCAGATGCTCGGCAGCAGCACTCAATGTGCTGTCTGCACTCCAGTCCTTTGCCAATATTTCCTCAATGACTTTTGCAACTTTGGAATGCTTCGAATAGGCCTTGTCAAATTTTATCTGCAGCAGCCTGTCCCGGCTGATCGGTTGCATGTCCTGGGTGAGTTCCATAAGGCGCAATGATCGATTTGTCTCGTCATCCTGCAATCCATACGTTGAATCGAAACTTTCCCGGTTTAGATTATCCGTGCCGTTGGTTGCGCTGAATGGTGAGTTATTCGCGTTGAATAATATTCCGCTCGAAGGGTTGATCAGCTTTGGAATATCCGCATAGGGATGGTAACTGTCCCAGATCAAGTCGGAGCGATCGCCAGGAAGGTCGATTGACCAATCCCAGCCCTGAGCTCGTTGCGGAAACTGACCGTTGTAGACGAAAGCGATATTGCCGTCTTTATCGGCGTAGATATAGTTGATGCTGGGCAGCGCCACCATGGACATGGCCGCACTCCATTCCTCAAAGTCCGTCGCCTTGTTGAGACGACGATACTGTTCCAGCTGACGTAATTCGCTCATGCCGGCGTAGCGGATCGCAAATACGCCGTGTTCGGTCTTCAATACCGGTCCGTGGACCGATCGGTACGCCGTTCTTTCTGCCGGCAAGGCAAAGGGTCCCCATAATGCGACATTGATGAATGCTGTTTGTTGCTCAAAGGCGAGATACTCGCCATCCATTAAATATTCGTTGTCATCGTCCGGATTGATCGTGAGCTGGTAAACGTCGATAAGATCGGGATTGTTGACGGTATTTGCCCAGCCAAGATTGCGATTGAAGCCGTTGAATATAACCGGCCCGCCTGGAAACGTGCCCCCGTAGATGTCCAGGCCTTCCTGACTGATCAGATGGGCTTCATACCAGGCGACGGGACCGGTGTAAGGTTGATGCGAGTTCACCAGGAGTCGTGTCACAGCGTCTGTGGACCGGGAAGGTGCGACGGCGATCGCGTTTGAGCCAAGCACGACCGGCGGCGTCGGCAACAGATGAAATGCGGTATTGACTTCCAGCGGAGCGATTGCCAGTGAGCGGTCGCCCGCTCCTGTCAGCAGTTTCGTCAATACTTTGTCCGCGCCGTAAAAGAACGGTGCCTTGAAGACGAAGCCTGCGACCACATCCTTGCCGGTCATGGGATAGAGACCTTCGAACGCTTCTTCAGGATGCTCGGCGGCGTATAGATTTACGCCCACCGCGTACGCTTCTGCCATCATCCTGGCAGGTTCCGGCAGGTCACTCTCATACTTCTCATCGATCAGATCCCAGACACCCAGCAGGGTCACCAGGTAATCTGAAACCGCTGCATCACTACCCCGGTAACGCGCAAGCTGGCCCCGTGACGCTGCCAGTACTGTTTGCAGGGTGCCGAGATCATCTTCCGATTGTGCATACCCCAGCCCATAAGCGACATCGGCATCTCTGCTACCGAATATATGCGGTACACCCCAGGAGTCCCGTATGATTTCGACGTCGTATTTCAGGGCAGCGGCGCGCGCATCCTGTAAAGACTGATTTTCGCCCAGTGGTGCCCAAAGCCAGGCGGCAGTGGCCATGACTGCCAGGACAATTACGATGGCGACCAGCGATAAAAAGCGTTTCACGAATTCTCCCCCGAGGTGGATATTTCCTGCGTGTGGAAATGTTGCGATCTTGTTACTAACATATTAATGGATGCCACGGACGTGACCCTGAGCAACGACCTCCGCTATTGACCACGAGGCTGACGTCGCAGGCAATCTGCATGTTGGATGGGTGCTTGCGGCCCAAGTAGCGCTGCGCAATCCGCAGTGAGAGCCTCCGGCCCGTGCCTCCCGAAGGCGCGCAAGCGTTGTCTCGCCGTATCTCTCCATGAGCATTGATGAACAGAAAATGACGAAAATTTATTGTTAATCAATTAGTAGCCCTACACTCAGCGTTCTCCTGGATCCGCTGCGGCACACGCCAGTGTTCTGCAATTGGACTTACTGAGGACTTACGAGGAATGAGGGCAAAACTCTCCAGCCGGACCATACAAGCGCTGCGACCGTGCGATAAACCGTTTGAGGTGGTCGATTCGGAACTGAAGGGGTTCTTGCTGCGCGTGCAGCCGTCCGGGGCGATGACGTATTACTTTTCTTACCGGAACGGGCAGAGCAGACGTGGACGTTATCGCATCGGCAATAGCGAGTCGTTGAGCCCGGCCCAGGCCCGTGATCAAGCCACGCTGCTCTCGGCGCGGGTGGTTGCCGGTGAAGACATACAGTCGCAGAAAAAGCACGAGCGTCGAATGGCACAACAGGCCAAGTCGCAAACCTTGGACGGTTTCCTGATCCACCAATACGAGCCGTGGGCGACGAGTCAACGAAAATCGGGTACTGCCACAGTGAAGCGTATTCGCAGCAATTTTGAGCACCTGATACAACGGCCGCTGGTAGACATCAATCTGTGGGTAATTGAGAAATGGCGCTCCGAAGAGCTGAAACGCGGCAAGGCGAAAACCACGATTAACCGCGATGTCACAACTCTGAAAGCGTGCCTGTCAAAAGCAGTGGAGTGGGAGGTGTTGCATGCAAATCCACTGCAAAAACTAACGCCACTACGAACTGAGGTTTCGTCACGTGCCCGCCATCTGACGGCAGCAGAAGAGACTGCTTTGCGCAATGCCCTGATCGAGCGCGATCAACGCCTGCGCGAGAATCGTGTCAGTGGTAATGCCTGGCGGCGTGCACGGCATCAGGCCGTGCTGCCAGACCTTTCGACGGTCGCCTTCGCCGACTATTTGCAGCCAATGGTGCTGTTGACCCTCAACACGGGGCTGCGGCGCGGCGAGGTTCTGCAACTCAGGTGGGCGGATGTCGACTTGCTGCAGCGAGAACTCATCGTTCGTGGCGACAATGCCAAGAGCGGCAAGACACGACACATTCC
>JADFNG010000074.1 GCA_022563505.1 Pseudomonadota bacterium
TTCGTTCTACCAATTAGAGGCCGCGCGTAGTTTCATCTGGTCTGCCAGTTTGCAATATCAAACCCTGGAAATGACCGTGGACGACACGCTCTTAACTGCCTACGTTTTCCCTGAGCACCTAAGCGCCGGAGAGTCTGCTCTGAAAACTATGGCGGCAGCCTTGCCGTTATTCGAAAGTTTATATGGCCCCTACCCGCGCGCCAGCCTAACGCTCATCGAAGCGGATTTTTATGACGGTTATGAATCCGACGGCGCATTTTTCCTTGATGAAGTTTATTTCTGGGATTATTTTAGGTCGCCAAATAATTATCTCACCACGCTCACTGCCCACGAAACCGCTCACCAATGGTGGTATGCCCAAGTGGGCAATGACCCCGCCCTAGAACCTTGGCTGGACGAGGCGCTCTCGATCTACAGCGAATACCTCTTTTACGAAAACATCTATCCCGATCAGACCGGTTGGTGGTGGCAATTCCGCGTCCTTCGCATGAACCCGGTTGGGTATATAAACAGCAACATCTATGGTTTCACCGATGTAGACACGTATGTCAACACAGTCTACCTGCGGGGGGCATCCTTCCTGCGAGATCTGCGCGCCTTGATTGGTGATGACGCATTCTTCGCTTTTTTGCGCGATTATCTCTCGGGTGGCTATCACCGCCAAATGACGAGCGCTGATTTCTTTGCTGTATTGGCCGCCCACACAGACGCTGATCTAAGCCTGCTCTTGACGGTATACTTTGCTGAAGATGGTTAATCATGGAGAACTATGGGTAATCACATGGATTTAGGTACTTTATTAGGATTGCAGCTGCGCGCACACAAAAACACCGTCTACGGCTCCTTGTTGCTGTGGGCCACTTTGAGCGCGGTAGGGCTTGCTTTCTTGCAACTATCCGTCTCGAACGCAATTTTCGCTGGTTTGATCGCCACTCTGTTGCATTGGGATTCTGAACTTTGGCACCAACTAGGTCACGCTTGGGCTGCCAAGCGCACCGGTTATCCCATGCAGGGAATAACGTTTGTGGGATTGTTGGCTGCCTCACGCTATCCGAGCGACGAACCCGAATTGCCCGCCGAAATCCTGGAAGACACGGTGCTGCAGCCGATCGACAAAGTCGTGCTGCTTATGATCATGAAGATCGTGCGGCAAAGCGATGGTAATGCGTTCCTGCCAACGCAGGCCCAGTTGGCAAAAATGGCCAATGTCTCATCGCCCGATACGATCTGGCGAGCACTCTTGATTTTGCGATGCACGCGCTGGCTAACGGCGTGTCAGAGATGGTGGTGCAAAAGCGGGTTCGAGCCCATCGCCTATGTGGCGAATGCGAAACCGCTTCCGGTTGCAGACACATTGTTTCTCGATCCCAACTACATTGAGTGCCTGAGAAAATGCACCGGTCACGCGCACGCGCGTGTCCGGCAAGTCGCGGGCGGCATTCTCGCGCAATTGCCGGAAGTGATTCGTAACAGACCGGTTGAACGGCCCACGGTGTTTGGCGTTGAAATTTAGGTCTCTGTTTACACCGTGACCACGGGCCCAAAATTCAGGGATGTGGTGACACTGTAGACACATCCCGGATATTTAGGGAGGCGTTTGCCGGGTAAGCACGGTTCTTGATTTTGGGTCACGATTACAGTGACCGCCATCACGCTGTCTGAGATTGAGCCGCGATTGTCTGGCCGGTGCGTTGACGTGAACCATCGGCAACGCGAGCATTTTACTCGCGTTGCCGTAAATCGTGACTGCTGGCACCGGACTTGTCGGCACTGTCGCCGGATTGCCTCCGAAGGATGATCTTTCCCCAGGATCAGGATCTGCATCGGGCTTTGCCCGTTGCAGATCGCTGTACGTTGCAACGCGCGTCATTACAGCAACGCGGTAATGACGCGCGCGTCTACGCCAGTAAGTACGACGCATACAGGCGGGTTTTTGCAATGACACGCAAATGATCAGGTCTTAGGGTGTACCGGTCAGATCGAATATATACGCACCCACAGCGTACAAAGTGGAAAAAGCGTAAGACAGGACCGTGAGATAACGCTGCAGCTCTTGAGCTGTTGGTCCATCTTCAACTCATGCGGATTTATTCTGCAACTTCAAAGGAGGTGATATCGCCATTGTTTGGCCCTTTAGGGGCATTTGTTGGTCTGCACCGGTTCAATCCTCAATAGAGGAGCGCCGGTGTTGCTTGAATACAGGCATTTTCAGGTCAGACGGGAGTTGTGTCCCAGGATTGTTTCACTCACGTGAACCCGGATGGTTACGACCACGGGGTAATCAGAAACACTAACCAGATACGGAAAACACTATGAGAGACCTGAACCACCAACTGAAACAGCTTTGCCGGCATAACCGGGAAGGCAGCTTTGGCACCCAGGTGCAACGAGAGCGCGACCTCACGCTGATGGCGAACCAATTGCACCGGATTGGATATCGAGGCATGAACAGTCATTCCCTGAAACCCAAACACGTGGAAGCGTTGGTTGGGCACTGGTTGGAAAATGGTGTTGCGGTGGGAACGATCAAGAACCGCATGGCCGCATTTCGCTGGTGGGCGCGAAAAGTGAATCGCCAGAATGTGGTGGCGCGCTCAAACGACCATTATGGGATACCGAACCGAGCGTTCGTCACGGGCAGCTCAAAGGCGAAGTCAATATCGGCTACGCAGCTTGAGAAGGTGCGGGATATTCATGTGCGCATGAGTCTTGAGCTGCAGCAGGCTTTTGGCCTGCGGCGGGAGGAATCGATCAAGTTCATGCCCAGTTATGCGGACCAGGGAGATCACCTCACATTGAAACCATCCTGGACGAAAGGTGGCAAGGCCAGAGTCATCCCGATCAGGACTGAGAATCAGCGAACAGTGCTGGATCGTGCGCACAAGCTGGCCGGCAAAGGCGCCTTGATTCCCAGTTCGCGAAACTACAAACAGCAAGTTCGTATCTATGATGGGCACGCCCTGCGGGCGGGCCTGTCCAAGATGCACGGCCTGCGACATGCCTATGCGCAGCAGCGGTACGAAGAACTGACCGGCTGGAAATCACCGATTGCTGGCGGGCCAAACTCCAAATCCCTCACTCAGGAGCAACGAGAGACGGACCATCAGGCGAGGCTCATCATCAGTCATGAGCTGGGTCACGAGCGGGAGCAGGTTACCAAGATTTACTTGGGCCGATAATTTGCAAAATCACAATGTCCAACAACGCCTGTCCGGCTATTTTGTGGCCGGAAACAAGCCTATGCGCGATGATCATTCAATTGTTGAAACAATCGAGCGTTGCCACCAATGCTCAAGAATGTGCTTGAAAACATCTAGATATTAAACAGGCTTTAGGCTGTCTGATGGTAATTCCGTTCGAACAACTGGCGAAACTGGCTAACCGGAAGAAGCCTTCAGCGGTGAAGCGCTGGTGCCAGCAACGCGGCATACTCTGGATGCCTGACGCTGACGGTAAACCTACGACGTCCGAAATTGCGTATAATGAGGCGCTCAAGCGGGGCAGAACAACGCGGCCAAATTACCAATGAAGAAGTTGCCGAAGAACGTTTATCCGAAGGGGCCATCGCTTTACTACGTCCGCAAGAACAAGTGGACTCGTCTCTGCAGGATCGATGCGCCGGAAGAGGAATTGCATCGAGAGCTGTGGAAGATTCTAGCGAAGGGCGCTGGCACGCTTTCCGGCGTGATGGATGAATACATCGAAAATGGTTTACCGAAGAAGGCCATGTCCACGCAGCGGGATTACGCCAACATTATCAAGCGCCAGCTTCGCCCAACCTTCGGCCATATGCGGCCAGATGACGTAAGTTCACAGGACATCGCTGTTTACCTGGAGCATAGGGAACGCAAGGGGCACGGCCCCGCCGGCAACCGGGAAATATCCTGCCTTTCCAGTGTTTTCAATCACGGTATGCGAATTCGCGCCTGTAGCTACAATCCCTGCTATGGCGTCCGCAGGAATACCGAGAAAGAGAGGACTCGGTATGTAACCGACCAGGAATTGCGGGTCGGACTCAGGGTCGCGCATGTGTCGCTGAGGCGGATCCTGTGGGCGGCTTACCTTACAGGCTTCCGCCAAAAGGATTTGAGACTTCTCATTCGATCCGACGTCCTGCCGGAAGGTCTCCGCGTTCGACAATCGAAAGACGGCAAGCACGAATTGCGGCAGTGGACGGACAGTCTCCGACGGCTCGTCAGAAAGGAACTGGAACGCTCGCAGTGCCAAAGGATTTTCACCAATCGATCCGGCCAGCCGTGGAGCCTGTCGGCATTACAGTCGGCCATGCGTCGCTTGAACATGGACTGGACGTTTCACGATATCCGCGCCAAAGCAGACTCAGACCATGAAACCGGGCTTGGCCTGATGCGCCGCTACAACCGGGCGCGACGACTCAAGGCTGTGAAATAGAAAACCGATAGAATTTTCTTAGAAAAAAGTGGTGCCGGCACCAAGAGTCGAACTCGGGACCTACTGATTACAAATCAGTTGCTCTACCAACTGAGCTATGCCGGCGGATCGGAGCGCATTATTCTATCTAATGTCGCCCGCGGCAAGGGTTTGGGGCGCAAAAATCACTCTGATCGTGGGCAGGTAGCCAGATCCCGCAGCAATACTTTGTCTTCCCCGTATTTTCCGACGATGGCGACGGCACCTTTTCCGGGCGGCAAGCCGATATCCACGAAGAATACGGTCGCCTCGCGGGTACGCGGCGTGATGTCGGCGAGCAGATCCAGCGACTTGGCCTGCAGTTCAATACGCTCCGCCCGGCTCATTTCACCGAACAGGCCCAGCGAGATTTTCAGACCATCGTCCTGGGTTTCCACCATATAGGCGTCACCAAGGCCGCCGGCCTTCAGTTTTTCGATCATGACGTTGCCCGCTGCACGATCCGGAATATTGCGGATTTGTACCCAGTGGCCCACGAAAATCTGGCCCTGGGTGGTGCGCATGCTCACACGCATGCCCTCACCCTCATACTCGGTCAGCGCCGCATCGGCGTCGGTACCCGTCTTGAACGGTCCAATGGTCACGCAGGAGCGGCCAACCACTGCCGCGAGATCGGACGACTTGCCAGAACCCAGTACGGCACCGACACTGGTCGCCGCTTCTGCATGCAGTGCATCCGATACTTCCAGTGGGGGTCCAAGATCGGACTCACTGACAATGGCGACACCCCGTTCCGCCGGCTCATCCACGAACATGCCCCAAAGGAAATACAGGACGTTTGCGAGCACCAGCACCAAAAGAAGATTTCTCATGATTCGTTTTGCGCCATGTGTGCCAACCCCTGCAAAACCAGGTGCGGTCGATGAACGAACTTGCCCTCAAGCTGCTTGAGGATGCGCGCAGCATCACCACCGGTCAATACGATCTTCGGGCGTTGCCCTGCGCGTCGAAGTGCTCTGATCGAATGCTCTATCGCACCGCAGGCCGCACTGAGCGCGCCATTGTAAACGGCACTGTGCGTGTTTCTGGCAAAAATACCAAGGCCTTTTGACGGCATCCTGGCGGAGCGTTTTCTTGGCTGCACGTCATGCGCATTTTTCAGAAAGCCACTCGCAATCAAGTCGATACCGGGCACGATCAAACCACCAAGATGTTTGCCACTCTTGTCAATCGCGTCAATCGTTACCGCGGTCCCGGCATCGACAACGCACAGTGCTGTTTTGAATTCAGCGCGTGCTCCCACCATGCCGACCCAGCGATCCACACCGAACTGGCGTGGCTCGGTATAGGCATTGGTCAATCCAAATGCCGAGCGCACGCTGCGCACGAAATGAATGTCGCACTTGCAGTGGATGCCTAGAATGCCCGCCAGACGAGTCGCAAAGGTTGGACCTGCGACATTGCTTGCGACCACGCGGCCAACCTCGTGTGGCAACCGTGTCGTTAGCGATGCGAAGCCTTTTTCCTGCAGCACCGCGTGACTGACTGACCCGGTGCGAGCAATTCGACCCTCGCTCAACACACCCCATTTGAGGCGCGTATTGCCAATATCGAACAAGAGTGTTTTCGATCCACTCACGCGACTGCCTCCTCGCAATCAATAGTGCTTACAGAGCCGCTGATAATGCGTTGCAACCCCTCTTCGTTGTGCAGAAGGAGCGCGCCATCGGTTGCGATCCCGCGTGCGATCCCTGTCTGCTTGATGCCGCCCCGATCCACGACAATCTCGCGCCCGGCGAGAACGTCCAGTTTGGACCACTGAGTCGCAAAGGATTCAAAGCCGCTACGATCGAATTCCTGCAACGTCGAAACCAGGCGTTCGATCAGTTGCGCTGCAAGCGCGTCGATGGACGGAACTGCCGCCAGCAGAACACTCAGATCGATGGGTTTCCGGGTCGCCTTGATGTGACCCTCTGCGTTTTTCGGTAATGCCATATTGATGCCAATGCCGACAACAGCTGTCATGCCGTTGGCACGGGATTCCAGCAAGATGCCCCCCAACTTGCGTTCGTCGACCAGCAAATCATTGGGCCATTTAAGCAAAATGTCACCAACGCCCAAGTCCGCAAGCTCACTGGCCACTGCCGTTCCCACGGCCAGTGTCAGGGCTGACATATGGGCCGGGCGCACTGTAAAAGAATAGGCAACCGACATCCACAAGCCCGCCCCCGGCGGTGAATACCATGCCTTATCATGCCGACCGCGCCCCGCCGTCTGTTGTTCTGCGATAGCCACGCGCATATGCCCCGGCATCGGCTTGCCAGCCTCAAGCAAGTAGCTGTTGGTGGATCCAATCTCGCGAAAAGTCTCTAACTCGGCCAGCGATTCGCGCTTGAACGGGGACATTGCCCGCCGAATTAAATCGGCATTGATCGTATTCATTAACTAGTTCGACCGGGAACGACGAAAAATCATCAGGCGGGTATTTCTTGGCTCAGTCCCGGCGCGCATCCTCTGGATGTTGATGCGATGGCTGAAAACCATAAATCCCGCAAGGACAAGCGCATAAATAGTGAGCGGTTGATCCTCCGGAAAGCGCGTAACAAGCAGATAAATTGGCACCCCAACGCTCGCGGCCATCGTCGCCAGACCCACGTATCCAAACATGACCAGGAACCATGCCCACACCAGCAATACCGGGAAAATCAGGATGGGCGCAATCACCGCAAGCGTGCCCATCAGCGTGGCAGCGCCTTTGCCGCCTTTGAAGTGCTGCCCTATGGGCCACACGTGCCCAATCACCGATGCCGCCGCGCAACACAACATTAGCCAGGTACGGGATATATAAGGATCTTCGGCGATATACGGCAAGGACAGGCCCGGAATGAAGCCCGCAGCAGCCGCTCCTTTGCCCACGTCAATCGCGATGACGCCCAGAGCGAAAACCCATCCCTGTGTCCGCAACGCGTTGGTGCTGCCCGCATTACCACTGCCCATCGTACGAATATCAACGCCGCCACGAAAATAGCCTACGACGAGCGAACCCATGATTGAGCCAACGAAATAGGCGAGCAAAAATTTTGTGCCTAACTCCAGCATTGTCCCGCCTTTGTACAAGATCGCTGTGCATTGTAGCATCAGCATCAACGAATCAGCGTGCACTCAAAAGACATTGACCGACCAGGCAATTCCACTTTTTTTCAACCCTGCCGCCGGCCGCGGGCGCACCGGCCGTCGCGTAGCATCCTTAAGCGCCATACTGAAAGCCAATGGCATTGCCCACACGCCGGTTGCCAGCCGTGCGCCCGGTCATATTGAGACGCTGGTTCTTGATGCCATCAATGACGGCCATCGGCGATTGCTCGTTGCCGGTGGAGATGGCAGTGTCCACGAAGCGGTCAATGGCATTCTGCGGTCCGGTTGCGAGGTGGAATTCGGCGTCATCCCGACCGGCACCGGCAACGATTTCGCCAAGGCAAGTTCCATTCCACTGTTCTGGGAAGACGCCGCCACGTTGCTGGCCGACAGAATAAGCAGTGGCGCACCGGGTCGACAAATCGATGCCGGTCGATGCAATGATCGCTACTTCGCCAACAGTGCCGGCATCGGATTTGATGCCAAGGTCTCGCACATGGCGCGAAGCATTCGCTTGCCAATGGGTAAGCTGGTTTACTTGCTCGCTGTTTTGCGCGGCTTGTGGGACGGCATCGCAACGCCGCACGTCACGTTGAGTTTTGGCGATAAATGCTTTGACGGTGAACTGACGCTTGCCAGCTTCTCGAACGGCCCGTGGGTTGGTGGCATGTTTCATATTGCGCCCATGGCGCACAATGACGATGGCTTGCTCGACCTCGTGTATGCGAAAGCGGTGACACGGCGACGAATCATGAGCCTGTTGCCGAAAATCATGCAAGGCACACATATTGGTGAGCCCGAGGTGTACTGGAGCCCGATCAAGAAATGCGAGCTCGTTGCTGACGCACCGATTCCGTCTCACCTGGACGGCGAAATTCAACCTTTGCAAAGCCATTTTCGCATCGAGGTTTTAAGCGGTGCGCTGCGCCTGCTTTGAGCCACGCGTTGAACCAAGAAATATAGCCAGCAATGTGATTACTGCACCCGTCACTTCGATGGCCGTGACAGTTCGACCGAAAAAAAGAATATCCCAGACGAAACTCAGAAACGGCTGCAACAACAGCGCGAGGCCGACTTCCGTGGTACTTACTTTCGCGAGACTGCTGGCGATAAGCATCAGCCCAACCGAATGAGACAGCAGGCCGTACGCAAGCAGCCAACCGGCGTCTGTGGCACTTCCAATGACCAGGGAATCACCTTCAACGAGAGCCGCCGCGCCCAGCATCACGGCGACAAGAAACGACATTACGGCGACTTCACGAATCGGCATTGAGTGCGATGTTTGTATCAGCGCCCGACGCATGAACAACATGTAGCCGGCGAAGCATGCGGCCGTCAGCAATCCAAGCACCACGCCTGCCCGGTAGTCAACGGACAGCACACTCCAGTCCAGGCCCACGACCATGGCCAGACCCATGATTGCGAGCGGTATCGCGATGACCTGCCGCACGGATGGCCGTTGCCCAAGAAACAATGCGCCTGCGGCGATCATGAAGAACACCTGCATATTCGCCAGCAGTGTTCCGAGGCCCGGACCAACGTACAGGATGCTGCGATGCCAGAACCACAGATCGAGTGCAAAGAAAACCGCCGACAGGAATACCGCCATCCAGGCAACGCGCGGCAAGGTCAGTTTTCTCCCGGTCAGCAGGAGGAAGGAAGTGAGTGCAATGGCGCCGAACAATACACGGTAGAAGCCGCTCGCCGTCGGCGAGACATCTACAAGGCTTACGAATACGGCCGCGAAGCTGGTGATTGTGGCGCCCACAAACAGGCGTACGTGCGGATTTTTCAGAAAGCGCATGGCAGGTCAGCGAGACAGAGAAATACCGGTCATCCCCGGAGCCATGACTGGCGAGACTTTTCGGCCACGTCGCTGGCGTCCGCGTCAATGACCAGGTAGCAGGTATCTTGCGGCGCCTCTTCCAGCACAATATTGAGGCTCATTAATTGGTCGCGTCGAAAAATACGCAGCGCGATTTGATCCCCTGCGTGGTACTCACTGAGTCGCGTATCGAGATTGCCCTTGCTCAGCTTGAGGTCGTTAATGGCTACCGCCTCATCACCCGGCGCCAGGCCCGCGCGCTCGGCAGGACTGCCCGCAAGGACCCGCCTGAATACCGAACGATTGCCGCGCAGAGCCAACGTCGCACCCATCCACAACGCGGCCGAGTCATCATCGCCGGCCGGTTTTCCGCCGAGATCGTTGCCGTTCATGGCCGGGCGCATGCACAGGCGAATGCCGCAATCGAGCAATAAGTTGTCCATCGGCACATCCGCCGTACCGCGCACATAGCGCTCGAAGAAATCCTCCAGATCCACGCCGCTTATTTCGTGGGCGATCGATTCGAGACCACGTTCCGGCATGCCGTTCCTGCCATCTCCATAACGACGCCAGCATTCACGCATGACGTCATCAAGACAGTGCTCGCCCTGCGTCACCCGTCGCAGCGTCAGGTCGAGCGCACAAGCAATCAGTGCGCCTTTCGTGTAATAACTGACAATGAAATTCGGTGAGTTTGCGTCCTGTTTATAGAACTTCGTCCAGGCATCGAAACTCGACTCCTCCACGGACTGTCTGAAGCGACCATGCGCGCGTACAACGCGTGTGATCGTCTGAGCGAGCAATTCAAGATAGCTCTTCGCGGTGACCAGTCCGGACCGTACCAGCGCGAGATCATCGTAATAAGAGGTGATGCCCTCGAATACCCACAACAGACCGGTATGCGTTTCGGCCTGCAATTGGTACGGCGTGAAAACGGCCGGCTTCATGCGCGTTACGTTCCAGAGATGGAAATACTCGTGACTGCAAAGACCCAGGAATTTGCGGTAGCCGTTGCTGACGCCTTTATCGCCTCGGCGCGGCAAGTCATTGCGGCTGCAAACCAGGCTGGTGGACCAACGGTGTTCCAGGCCACCGTATCCCTCCGGCAACACCAGCAGCAGGAAAAGATAACGGTCCAGGTCTGCAGGTTTGCCGAGTAACGTCATGTGCTGTTCGCACAGCGTCGTCAAATCACTGCAGATTCTTGCCATGTCGACACGATCATGGCCACGCACGGCAATCGCGTGCGGTATCCCGTCTGCCTCGAATTCTCCAATCAACAGGTCCCCTATCTCAACCGGATGGTCGATCAACTCAGCATAGTCGGCAACCGAATAGCCACCGTAGCCGTATTCTTCAGCCGTCCGGGCCTGCATGGAGGTTGCCACGCGCCAATGCTCACCGAGCGCTGCGGGTGGCGCACAGATTTCCAGGTCGCACGCACGGTCCTCCTGTCCAACAACCGCCAGGAAGACACTCGGTCCGTTGAAATAGGCGTGGGTAGTATCGAGGTGAGCGCCACGTACGCTCAGGTCGTACGCATAAATTTCACAGACGATGGTAATGGGTGCCTCACATGCGTCCGCCTGCCAGCGGCTCTTATCGAGCTTGAGCAAGCCTAAGTCACAGCCCTCCGATTCCGCCCGTATCGAAATGAGATTGCGGGCAAAATCCCGAATCAGGTAACTGCCGGGTATCCATGCGGGAATTCTGAATTCCTGTCCGCTCGGATCCGGCTCGGCAACCGTCAGGGTCACTTCGAATAAATGTGCGCCCGGATCTTTCGGCACGATCTTGTATTGATGGGCGATCTTTTTTTCAGCCATTGGCGTCACACCGTCCGCTATGCAGATTCTTTGGGCAAATGGATCTCGGCCAGCATACAGCGAACACTGCCACCTGATGAGCGCTCAATACGATCAACCGGCGCAGTGATGATCCTGGCGTTTGCTTCGATCACGACCAATTGCTCATCCGTCAAAGATGCGCGTGCACATTCGGACATTGCAATCAGCCGCAGACCCGACTCCGCGCGCAGTTCGAGCATATTGCCCGCAAATGCCTCCATCTGTGCGTAGGTCAGCGACACAACCTCATGGCCGGTGCTCTGCAGACTCTGCATGACTGCCTCGCGTTGCTCATGCCGGGCAATCGACTCGTCGCATATGACCGCAAGGTTTTCGCCGACACTCATCAGGACATTGGTGTGGTAAACAGGGAAGCCGTCTTTGTCGACGGCATCGAATGCCACGATTTCATAATCCAGTTGCTGCGCAAAGTCACCGAGCACATCCAGGTCGGTGCGCGACGAGAGACAGGCATAGGCGATGCGGTGGGGACGGTCGAGAACCAGGCTGCCGGTTCCCTCGAGGTACTGACCGCGATGCTCATGGGCGGTCAGATCAATAATGCGGCTGACGTGAAAACCCTTCTCACGGGCCAGCGAATCGATAATGTCCCGGCGCCGCTCCGTGCGCCGGTTGGCGGCTTCCATTGGATAGAGGACGACCGTGCCATCGGCATGAAAGCTGACCCAGTTGTTCGGAAATATCGCGTCCGGCGTGATTGGCTCCGCAGTATCTTCAATGACGACGACCTCGATACCGGCATCCAGAAGCATGCTTGCGAACGCGTCGAATTCCGCCAGTGCTGCGGTCTGCTGTTGATCTTCGCTGGCATCGAATTTCCCCTGAAATCGGTTCGATGCCACGGTCAGGGGATTGCTGCGAAACCGCACAGGTCGAATCATCAATACGGCCGAAGCCAGTTGTGATTCTTTCGCTGAGGTCATATCGTTACATCCGGAATCGCGATAGCCTTTTCTTATTGGCTTCGTACAGTGATTTCAGGTAAGTAGTCTGCAAGGAATTATGCCCCGTATGAGCAACAAACTGAAAGAGATAGGCAAAATTATCAGAAATCCCGGCTGGCTGTGTTTTGTGTGGTTTGGCATGACCGCCGGCATCTCTTTGCTCGCAGCGCCCGTTAAATTCTCGGCTCCGACCCTGACCCGACCGGTCGCGCTCGATGTCGGCAGAGTCGTGTTCGAGGCGCTCAACAAGGCAGAATTGGTCGCATTGATTATCCTGCTGCTGCTCGTACGACTATCAGGCAAAGCGCGGGAACTATGGGCTTACTGCACCGCCATTGTCCTGATCGTCATGCTGCAGTCGGTCTGGCTGTTACCGCTGCTCTCCAGCCGGGCTGAACTGATTGTCGGCGGCATCGAACCGGCACCGTCTTACGCTCATGCCGCTTACGCCACGACAGAACTGCTTAAATTGTTGCTGCTGTTGATGCTTGGTTTCCGTTCAATGATGGGCAGTCAGACTCAGGTTCTGCACCCATCATGATCGCTCGGTCGCTCTGGTTTTTGACCATCGCCGTGCAGATCGGCCTGATCGTGCATGTCTTGCGAACCGGTCGGCCGATATTCTGGGCTTTTGTCATCTTCTTCGCACCGATGATCGGCTCACTTGTATATTTTTTCGCCGAGTTACTACCGGAGTTGTCCGGCAATCCGAGAGCTCGTGCCGCCATGCGTGGCATAAGAAAATCGCTGGATCCCAATGCGGACATTCGCAAGCTGGAAAAACAACATCATTTATCCGGCAGCGTCGATGCCGCCCGCCATCTTGCCGATGAGCTCATTGCGGCCGGGCGATTTGAAGAGGCCATTGAACACTATCGAGGCGTGCTCAAGGGAATGTACGAGCACGATCCGGATTTATTGCTTGGGCTAGCCGAGGCGCAATTCGGGCATGAAGATTTTGTGGCCAGCAAGAACACGCTGGAGCGTCTCGCCACCGAAAATCCGGATTTCAAATCGGCAGAAGGGCATTTGTTGTACGCCCGCACGCTCGAGAACGCCGACACGGCGGAGGCTGCGCTGGAGGAATACGCGGCCGTCAGCATCTACTACGCGGGCGCTGAAGCGAAATGTCGCTTCGCAACCTTGCTGGAGCGAGAGGGACAAGACGAGCAGGCGCTGGAATTATTTCAGGATATGGTCGATTCGGCCGAACTTGCGCCGCGGCACTATCGGCGGGCTCAGCGTGAATGGATTTCAACTGCAAAAGAAGGGGTTAGGCGGCTGACTGTGTAGGTCGAAAACGGCGCATCTATTGGGCTTGGATCGCGTGTCAGGTCACGCTCCTACAAGAGTGCCAATAGAATCCCTGTAGGAGCGTGACCTGAGGCGCGACCAGAAGTGCCAATAGAATCATTGTAGGAGCGTCACCTGAGGCGCGACCAGAAGTGCCAATAGAAAAATTGTAGGAGCGTGACCTGACGCGCGACCAGAAGTGCCAATAGAATTATTGTAGGAGCGTGACCTGACGCGCGACCAGAAGTGCCAATAGAAAAATTGTAGGAGCGTGACCTGACGCGCGACCAGAAGTGCCAATAGAAAAATTGTAGGAGCGTGACCTGACGCGCGACCAGAAGTGCCAATAGAAAAATTGTAGGAGCGTCTCCTGAGGCGCGACCAGAAGTGCCAATAGAAAAATTGTAGGAGCGTCTCCTGAGGCGCGATCCATG
>JADFNG010000075.1 GCA_022563505.1 Pseudomonadota bacterium
GGCGATTTTTGCCCCATCCAGCATCAGGAGTTGGGCCCTGGCGGCCGCCGCGGTCGAAATCGTATCGTCGACCAGCACATCGTCTCCTTTCGCCAGCGAAACCGGCGCCGCGCGTTCGGCCATCACCGTACCTTTTACAAAGATCACAGAGCCGGCCTGCTTTGCATGCGAGGGTGCGGCCAGCAGCAACAGCAATGTGACAGCCGGGAAAACGCTCAAGCGAGATGTATTCATTTGCCTGTCCATCGGAACATAAGTCCGTATTCTGTGCGGTCGTATTCATACAGTGGGATATCCGATTCGTTTTCCACATAACGAATGCGCGGTGCTATCGAAAGACCCTTGGTCAGAAAGTTCTGGAACTCCAGTTGCACAAATGACGTCAACTGCCTGTCTTCCCGAGCGGCACCGAAAAACAAACCGTCATAGTCGCTCTTGAGCGTGCCGATGGACGCAAACAACAGTGCTGATTCGCCCAGCTTCGCGTTGACACTCAGCCTGCTGCCGATTTTCGAATTGCCGTAAGGCGATCCACTGTGCACCTCCGCGTCTTCGCCACCGATCGCCTGCAAACTCACCAACGCACCGTGGAAGCGTCGCGTGACTCCCAGCGTATACAGGAAACGGTCCACATCGAGAACCTCGATGGATTCGTCAAAACGTTGCGCTCCACCGCGCAAACCAAGCGTCAAATCCCAACGCTTGTTCAAGCGCCTGCCCAGCAACGCGTCAAGACCGCCGTAAGTTTCGTTGGACTTGCCCTCGCGGGCGCCCCAGTATCCATCGAGGCCTGCACGGCCAAAAAAAGCACCCCGTTGCCAGTTCATACGCGCCCGCCCGCTTAATATGGTTGCATCGACGAAAGACGCATCGGGATTAACCCGCTGGCTGGCACGACCGGAAACTGTCCAGCTTAGCTGCGTACTGCGCGGCACAAACCACTCGATTCCGGTGCCCAGTTCTATGAAGGATGAACTCGTCTCGACATTATTCGGGCTCAGCGTGAAACCGAGGAACTGCTGCTCGCCGGTAGATCCGTTGGCATTGCTGTCGTAACCAAATTGCATGTCAGCAAACGCCGTCAGTCGGCTGGTGGGCGTTGCCGGTAACGCATCAATCGCACGAATGTAATTGTTCAGCACGGAACGAACCGGGAGCGGGGGCGCCTCATCGAGCAGCATGACAAACAGTGGCCTGGCAAGCCCTCCGCGACCCATTTCATAATAGGCCCGGGCTAACTCCATACGAGCACCCGAAAAGGCGGGCTCGACGGCGAGGGAGCGCTGCAAACTAAATACCGCCTCGCTATAGCGTCCGGAATCCAGCGCGGCAACGCCGAGCAAGTAGTCATACAGGGGATTACCGGCGAGACGGGCTTCCTCCGGCACTAGCAAATCGTACGCGCGCTGGAACAGACCGTTGCCAAGAAGGTCCTCGGCCCGAAACAATAACCTCCGGGTTTCAGCATCGGCGGTGACCGTGACAGCAGCCGCATCCTCCGCGAACGCCGGCGCAACACAAATGCTGCTTAACAACAGAAGCAGGCAGAGCATGCCTGCATCTCTACGCGTCTTGTACGGCATTACTGTTTGATCTCCAGATGACGCCGGAATTTCGCATACACTTGTGGCGCGCACCAATATTTTTCGGCGCTACAGCGGCTACGCCCGGTACCACCCTGTTATTTTGTCAAATGCCGGAACACTCCGTCCCAGCCACTCGCGGGTGCTGCAACTCTGAACCGTGCAATTCGATCCAGGTAGATATTATATAGAAGCTCGTCGCTCAGGTCTTTGAGTCGCCGCAATTTCTCCTCAGCCTGATCCCAGTCCTGCTGCCGATAGGCCGCCAGCACCCTCGCAAAGTCTTCCACCGCAGCCTTGCGTTCGACGGACACGTTTCCCACTGGACCCAACGGTTCGAAAATGGCAACGGGTTCGTTCTTTCCCTTGACCTGGACAAGATCAAGTTCGCGCACAACAATGCCATCGATCCGTTCCACAGTGCCCTTGCTGATGATCATATCGACGCCATATTCCTTCGTCAGACCTTCAAGCCTGGAACCCAGATTGACGATGTCTCCCATGACGGTATAGGCAATACGAAATTCAGAACCCATGTTGCCCACGTTCATCTCGCCACTGGACACACCAACACCCACTGCAATAGGGGGCCAGCCCTTGCGCGCGAATGCCGCTTCCAGGTTTGCGACCGCATCGATGATTTGCAAACCGGCCAATACCGCGTTCTGTGCATGCGCCTCATCGGGCAACGGGGCACCCCAGAACGCCATCACGCAGTCGCCCATGTATTTGTCGATTGTGCCCCGCTTGTCATGAATCACGCCCGTAATCGGCGTGAGAAACTCATTCATCAGCTGCGTCAGTTCACGCGCGCCTACTTTCTCGGATAATGTTGTGAACCCGCGCACATCGGTGAACAGCACCGACATATCGCGCGACTCTCCTTCCAGCGAGGCTTCCTCACCGCTGTCGTCCATCTCTTCGACGAGTGCCGGAGGAATATACTGGCCAAAGACTCTCGACAAGTGTCGTTTATTACGCGACTCAACGAAAAATCCATAGTTGATCTGCAACAGCGATGCGATCAACGTGTAACACAACAGCGAAGCCGCCGGAATAATCAGCTTCAATGACGACCAGAACCAGAAATTGGACGCCATGATTGCCACCAGCAACGCCACCAGAAACAACAATGCATTCAGCGGCGACAGGCGCGGCAATATGAGCGAGGTCATCAAAGCGACAGCCAGTAACAGGAATAATTCCAGACCATTCGCATAGGACGGTTGTTGCCGAATATTGCCGTCGAGCAATCCGCCGACGATGTTCGCGTGTACCTCAACCCCAATATAGCGTTGCCCCACGGGCGTCGACCGGAGGTCGAGCAAACCCGCGGCACTGGCGCCCAGGAGGACAATCTTTCCGGCCAGATACTCCAACGGCACGGTTGTGGCGAAAACATCTTTGGCCGACACGTAGCGGAAGCTGCCCGGCAGCCGCGTTCTCCTGCAAGTCAGGCAGATTACCCGCAAAACCGAGTGCCTCCGCAAAGGGTACAGTGACTCCTTGCAACTCATGCCGGCGAATAACCGGTGCCGGCAGCACACCCGTCGTTTCCGGCTCATTTGGCGCAAGTGTGTCCTTGAACACGAACCCGGTCACAATATCTCGTGCAATAAACGCTTCACTAAAGCGAATATTGCTGTCCAGGCTATCGCGCAATTCAAGAATTCGCTCGTGCACTGCCGGAATTTAGCCGATTTCCCCGGCTTCAAGTCGGCTCAGCATTCGCTCTGCGGAGGACTCCTCCGCTTCCGCGAACAACACGTCAAATCCGAGCACCTGGATGCCATAGACGTCGAATAAATTATCGACGATGATCGCCAGCGTGTCGCGCGGCCACGGCCATCGGCCCAACTCTGCCTGACTCGCCTCATCGATGTCGACGATCACAATACGATCATCAAGCGTATCCGGCATCGTCAGCCGAATACGCACGTCATACATATAGTTCTCAATGCGATCGATAAATTCGAAACGCGGACTCGAGGAAATATGTGCCACAAAAACCATCAGTGACACGGCGCTGATCGCGATTCGAATCAACAACCGGAGAGTGCGTATGCGTGCTGCCGAGGCCATGGCGACAATTTACACGAGTTCGCAGCGGCTGCGAAAAAAGACTGCATTATCGCATTCGTTGAAGACCGGGAGGCCGCACGAATCCTTGATCGTAGAATGGCGGTTTTTGCTGCGGGAAATTTTTCAGGTTTCTTCGCGATATTTTTGCAGTAACGCAGTGAACCATGAATTCGCAGTTCGCGTTGGCTCATCGCCGCACTGGATAAAATAATCCTTGCCGGTCCAGGAGCTTTGGCTGGCTATTTTTTCGATGAATTCTTCAGCGTTGTCAAAATAGCGCTTGCCGCGTTCGCGCTTCATCTGCAGGTGGTCGCGTGCCGCTGCCGACTTGTATTCACTGCCATTGCGTATGAATACGCAGTTGCTGGTCACAACCGTGTCGAGCAGAAAATCGATTTCCGCGTCCATGTTTGATGCATCGGCTTGCGCTGTCGCGTTACCCAGCATCATCACTGCAGCAAACAAAATCAATATTGCGGATTCAGGAAGCCTGGGCGGGTTTTCCACGGTCATTAGTCCGCTATACGAGCGGCAATAACAGTGGCCGGGCAAGTGCCGCCTGCCTGGTAGGGTCCGAGGCCGGTGCTTACGCTACTGACCTGCCCCGGCATGAGACGACCGCCCAGCGATTTCTGCAAACTCTTCCGGCCACCCGATGGGTCTGTGTACTCAATGGACACTCTCACGTTGTCTACCGCCAGCACCGTCCCATTCTTGATTGTGACCAGCAGTTTACCGGATGAGTCTGCGTCACAGCGTGTGAGAATATAGGTGCTCGGGTGATCCTCAAGATCCAGTTTAACCAGGGATGACCGAGCTGAATCGGCAAGCTCGCCCTTGCCATCGGCCACTTTGCGGTAATGTTCAATCGCTGCTGTCTTGTCACCACGTCTGCTCGCAATGTCACCCAGAGCATTGTGTGCCGGTGCTGTCGGCAGCAGAGTCAGACTTTTTTCCAGATCCCGTGCCGCCGCACTGTCGTTGCCGAGCTTTTCTTGAGCGCGACCCCGTTGCAGGTAATAGTAAAAAAAACTGTCGCGGCGACGTAATGCACTGTCGTAGTTCGTCACCGCCATATCGTAATGCTCATCCAGCAATCGTGCGTCACCGCGCAGCGCATAAAAATTTGCTTCGCCCGGAAACAGGCCAATCGCTTTTTCGGCCTGCACTACCGCCTTCACCGCATCATTTTCGGCGAGTGCTATTCGCCCTTCGTCATAGGCTTCGTATGCCGGGATCGCAGCCATGGTTTTATCCATCATCGCTTTGAATCTTTCGGCCGCCGTTTCGCCACCCGACGGCAAACTTGCTGCCGTGCGTTTGTTCGTCTCTACTCGTTCCCGCGATGGTGGGTGGCTCGCGAAGAGGCCGCTCAGCCAGTCCGCGGAACGACCCTCGCTGAGACGGACGAATGTTTCCTGCAAAGATACCGCTCCCTGCAGATCGTAACCGGCCCGTGACATGTACCGCATGCCATACAAATCGGATTCAAGCTCCGCTTTTCTGCCGTAGGACTGGGTGAGTAACTGGGCGCCGATGCTCGCGCCACCGATTGCGTAATTACCGTAATCACTGTCACTTGTCGCGACGGCTGTTGCGAGCACCAGCCCCTGCAATAACATTCCACGTTCTATCTGGCGAGCAGAATGCCGTGCTGCCGCATGCACGATTTCGTGACTGAGAACGGCTGCGAGTTCCGCTTCTGAATTCAGTTCCGTCAACAAACCACGATTGATCGCAATTTTTCCACCGGGTAATGCCCATGCATTCGGTACCGAGTTATTGAGTACGACAAACTCGTAGGGGAGCTCTCTGTCACTCACTGCGGCAAGACGATTCCCGACTCCCGTCACGTATTCGGTCAGGCGTTCATCGACGTCGTATTCCCCGCCCTGCGACTGTCGCATGGGCAGGTAATTCTGTTCGCCCATCCGAATCTCGCTCTGCGTCCCAACCAGCGTAATCTCGCGTTTGCCGGTTACAGGATTTACAGAACAGGCGGTGATCGCCAGAAGGGCCAATGCAGACAGGCAAGCTTTCCTGAAGTTGATCATTTGATTGTCTCCACCATGGCGCGTTGCGCGTCAGGGATTGTCGATGTCAGCATTGCGTCAGCCATTCTATCTGGCTCGTCTTCGATTACAGGCTGAACGTTACCGACATGGGATTATGATCGGACGATTCAACCTGGCTTGTATTGGTCTTGACTGCAGAAAGTCCGCGCACGTAAATATGGTCGAGCGCCTGCCCCAGAAATCGGACTCGATTATCGTCGGCGAACTGCAGCTCTGTGAGCCCGAGCCTCGACACCAGTTCTTCTACCAACTCAGCTCTACGCGCCCGCCACGTGTTGAAATCGCCGGAGAGAATGATGGGTCCACTATGCTGAGAAAGTGTCTCCTCTATCTGCTTGAACTGGTTTCGGTACGCACCCATGCCCAGCGTAATGTTCACCGCATGAACGTTCACAACAACCAGCGTCTCGTCCGTGCCTGAAAGCCCGTACTGCGTAATACTGGTCGCCTTCGGCGTGCGCAATACAGGCTCCAGATTAACGAAGCTGCACTGCACCAGCGGTTTGATCCTCGACAGTGTCAGGACACCCGTAATTTCACCGCTGGTGCGATAGCCGGGAGCAAATGACCAGTGCATGGTCGCATCAATGTCATTGATCGATTCTGTGCGGAGTGATGCTTCCTGGATCAGCACGAGATCCGTGCCGCTCGCGAGTTTGTCGTAGTCGTGCTTCCAGTTCTGTCCGGTCTGTTTGTGAACATTCCAGTTCACCAGCCGTATGTTGCTGGCATCCAGTTCGTTGTCCTCGCTTGCGGCCGCTTGGCTCAGGGCACTGCGGCAGGCATCGCTGCCAAGCTCCGTCGGCATATGAAAACTGGTTGAGTTTGCTGACACCTGGGACAATTGATTGACGTACTGACTGGCACAGGATGCCGTCAACGACACGGCAAACAGCAACAGTCCTGCGCGTGAAAAACGCAATGCGAAAACAGACCGTCTGTACCCGACTGGCGTCATAAATTCAGCTGTTCCTGACTGTTCAGGCCTCATCTCTCAACAAGTGAGGGCCATATGAAAGAGAGCGGATTCTACGCGCAAGCCAACTCCTGCGCCACCTGCCGGCGCACTTTCGAGCGCACATTGCAAAGCAGTTCAGGCGTGGGCCTCATCGTGCTGGCGTTTGTCGGTTTGGAGGTTATCTCGCTATCCAGCGGTGTCGCCATGGTCTTTGGCTCCAATCTGGGCACCACGCATACCGGTGGACGACCGGATCAGGCTCCTGAGGCGCAACGCCCGCATGTTGATCACACACCTAACGCTCGTAAACAATCTTTCCATTGACCACCGTCAGCAAAATCCGTCCGTGCAACATGTCGGCTGGAATATCCTCGGCCAGCACAAACGGGTCAACATCCATCACCGTCAGATCGGCCCAACGGCCCGCCTCGATAATGCCGCTCTCGTCCTCGCGGAAACTCGCGTACGCGGACCAGCTCGTGTAAGCGCGAACGGCCTCGTCGACATTCACAGCTTCGTGGGCGTACCAGCCACCCTCCGGTTCCGAATTCTTGTCCTGCCGGGTAATGGCTGAATGCAGGCCATAAAAAATGCTGTGGTCCGAACCGGGATTGTCCGCATTGAAAGTGAGTCGCACCTCACTCTTGCGCATCGATCGCCATGCATATGCCCCCAGCGTTCTATCGGCACCCAGGCGTTCCTCGGCCCAGGTTTTGTCTTCCACCGCATGCGGCGGTTCCATCGAAGCAATAATATCGAGCCGGGCAAAACGCGCCAGATCATCCACATGCACAACCTGGGCATGTTCTATGCGATGTCGGTTTTTGCGGGTTGACGGTGCATCCTCAAAAATCGCCTCCAGGATATCCAGTGACTCCCGGTTGCCCGCATCACCGATGGCGTGAATAGCGACCTGGAAGCCCCGCCGCATGGCCTCGGCCATCAGGGCGCGGTTAAAACCATAGCCGGCGCCGCTAATGCCGCGGTGGCCCGGTTGGTCGGAGTAGTCGTACAACAGCCGCGCACCGCGCGAGCCCAGCGCACCGTCGTAATAGGCTTTGACGGTCCGCGTGACCAGCATGCTGTCGTTATCAGTGTCCGGTCCCTTCTCTATCCACTCTCGCACAAGATCTTCATCGCGTAACGACAACATGGCGTATACACGAATCGGCAAACGATTTTCAGCCTCGAGCTGTTCCAGGACACGCATCATTTCTGCATCATCACCGGCATCGTGAACAGCGGTGTAACCGTCTTGCGCCATGCGTTGCAAGCCCGCAAGCAACTGCTTGATTCGGGCCTCATGCGATGGCGGTGGCACGGCGTCACGAATCAGCGGTACGGCTCGATTCAGGAACAGGCCGCTCGGCTCGCCGTCAGCGCCGAGGCGCATTTCCCCGCCGATTGGAACCTCTGTGGCGGACGTGATGCCGGCTTTGTCGAGCGCCATCTGATTTGCCCAACCGGCAAAGCCATGCAGGCTGGCAAGAAATACAGGATGGTCCGGCACTGCCGCACTGAGCAAAACCTTGTCTGGATAGTGATTCGCCCATGCCCCTTCGTCCCAACCCCGACCAATAACCCACTCGCCCTGCGGGGTCTCCTTCGCCCGCTCAATCACCCGGCGTATTGCTTCTTCCTCGGTATCGACATCGACCAGATCGACTCTTTCCAGCGCCGCGCCGAGTTCAAATACATGTGTGTGCGAGTCCACCAGGCCAGGCAGCACCGTCGCACCCGCGAGGTCGATCACTCGGCTACCATCACCGCGCAGAGCCATCGCATCCGTCGTGTTACCGACAAAAACGATATCACCGCCTTTCGTCGCGATCGCTTCCGCATCGGGATACCAGCCACTTTCGTTCCTCGGTGCGGCGCTGTCCAGAGTGCCGTCAGTCTGCGGGTCATCCCAGCTCATGGTGTAAACACGCGCATTGATCAGAATCAGATCCGCCCCTTGATCGCCCACTTGCTCGCGGGGATCCTGGGAACAGGATGACAACAATGTGGCCACAAGAAATGTGACAACCCACAACTTTGTTTGCATTTTTTTGTCCTTCTATTAGCACTCCTGCAGGAGCGTTTCCTGGGGCGCAACCACCACTGGACACCACAAGATCGAAAGTGTCAGGCGTGACTCCAATTATCCGGATTATCCGAATCGCCCGGCGACAAGCCGATATTGTCGCCCACTGTATTGATGCCGAGACCCAGTACCGTGCGATTCGCATACGAAAAATACGCGGCCACCTGGTTGATTTCCAGAATCTCCCCATCATCGAATCCGGCGGTACGAAGGCGCTCGATGTCTGCTTCGGCAAGGTCGGACGGAGTTTGCGTCAACCGAGCCACGTATTCCAGCCCTGCCGTCTCTTTATTATCGAAGCTCGCAGACAAGTCCCCATTTTCGAATGCTTTGCGTATGGCTGCCGCCCGTTCCGGGTCGTCGAGCAAACGCGCCATACCCGCCAAATGGTGTTCGAAACAATACGCGCAACGATTTAACTGACTGACGTAGACGCCGACCGCCTCCAGGTACCACTTGGGCATCTGGTTGCGCGGATGGTGCAACACATGCTTGTATAAGGTCATATGCCCTTCCATAGTGTGCGGGCGCAGACTGTGTGCGAGCATGATGTTATCGACATTGTTATCCGGCCCTTTGATGCGCTCGTAAAGACGCTTCAGCGAACCGGTCGCCTGTTCGAAGGGAATGATGGTAATCCAGGTCATAGTATCCACCGCTGTGCTGGTTTAGCGGCTTATGAAGACATGGAAGCGAAATGCTTGCAACACTGTTTAACGCCGGCAGACTCACGGGCGCCGCGTTTGTGTAATTTGGAGAAGGATTCAAGAGATGGTCCGCAGCACATTGTCACAGCAAAAGATCTGCCTTTCGATTTTGTCTTTGGCGCTGGTTTTTTTCGCCACTGGCGCCCGCGCTGAGAAGGACTTTGCTGGAATTGTCTCCTCCGCCACACCCGAAGCCACCGCCGCCGGCATTGAGATCCTCGAAAAAGGTGGCAATGCGATTGACGCAGCGGTCGCCGTGTCACTGGCGCTCGGCGCTACGGAACCGGCGGGATCCGGGCTGTTTGGACAAACTGTCATGTTGGTTCGGCTCAACTCCGGGGAAGAGCCATTCGTCATCCAGGGGACGACCTACTCACCCGGGACAATCCCGGCTGAAGTAGATCGTAGCCAGCTCACCGGAGGGCATACTGCATCGACCGTGCCGTCCACATTGCGCGTGCTGGACTTCGCAAAACGAAACTTCGGCAGCAAGGCGGTTAGCTGGGCCGATACGCTGGCGCCGGCAATTCGCTACGCAAGTGAAGGCTTCGTTGTTGGCCCCTTTCGGCATCGGTCATTTCGCAATAGCACCGCCAGTCTGACCAAACAGGACGCGGCTCGTGAGTTGTTCGTCCGTGCGGACGGCATTCCGTACCAGGTCGGCGATGTCTTCCGCAACGCAAAACTTGCGGCGACGCTGCGGCGGATCGCGTCCGACGGTGCGATGGATTTCTACCGCGGCAATATTGCTGCTGAGATTGCCGCCGATATGGCAGAACATGCCGGCTGGATTACGGCCGACGATCTCAGGCAACTACCCGAGCCAGCGATCGTTCCCGCAATCCACAGTGACTATCGCGGCTATGATATTTATACGCTGCCTCCCCCGTTTGGGGGCTGGATTGTTTTGCAAATACTCAATGTACTTGAAACATCACCCGGCTCCGTGCTTGGGGCCGACGATGACAAGCGGCGCCTGGCGTTGCTCGACGCCATGCACATTGGACACAGCACCAGACGTTATGACCTTGTACCCGGGTTTCATAACTACGCTAAGGACATCGCAACCAAGATCTCGAAAAAGGAAGCAATCGAATTGCTTGGCAATTACAAACAGGAGCGCGGCGGAGAAACGACACACTTCTCGATTGTCGATGCCAATGGCATGGTCGTCTCGGCAACGCAAAGTATCGATAGCTTTTTCGGCGCCAAAGTGGCGCACCCGACACTCGGTATTCTGTACAACAATTACATGCAGTCATTCCGGCTCGAGGATGACGGTTCGCCGTACGTACTGGCAACACGCCAAATGCCGCTGTCTTCGATGAGTGCCACTATTGTAATAAAGGACGGTGACTCGAAGTTAATCCTCGGTAGTCCAGGCAGCGCACGCATCATCTCAGCAGTCGTCCAGATCACGAGTCACTGGATCGATATTGACGCTGGCATCGAAGCTGCAGTTAGAGCGTATCGCGTACATGCTATCCCGGACAATCAGGCATACGTTGAAGGCGAATCGATATCGACCGCCCTCTTGTCAGGGCTGGCCGAACGGGGTTTCGATTTGAAGCGACCTGCGTACGGCGTTTCGGATAGTCAATACGATCCCTATTTCGGTGGCGTTCACGCACTCGCGTTCGAAAATTCGGCGTGGACCGGGGCGGCGGATCCCCGACGAGACGGAGCCGTCGGCATTGCGTATATAGAATAGATATTTCAGGTGTGAATCAAAGCAGATGCTCGCTGTTTAACGGGGATCTTGCACCCCTAATGCATTCATGACCTGTGCTGTAGATCGAACGTCGCAAAACTCGCCATTCAGGCTTGCCAGGTGAATATCACTCGCTGTATACCGAACCCCGTCCTGCCCTGCACGATCAAACATCGCGGTCGCGTCTGACACCAGGATCACGTCGAAGCCGAGATTTCCTGCCATGCGCGTTGTCGTCGAAACGCAGTGGTCGGTGGTAAGCCCAACAATCACTAAGGATTGAATATTGTGTGTTCGCAAGTATTTTTCCAGACCCGTCCCAATGAATGCACTATTGACTGCCTTCGTAAATTGTGTTTACCCATTCAGTGGAGTTGCTTCGTCCTTGAACTCGAAGCCAGGTTGATCCGGACGCAGTGTTGATGTCGGTTCTGTTGAGCGATGCTGAATATGGATGATCGGCAAAGATTTTCTTCGCCATCCAGCCAGCAACAATGCAATGTGTTGCTCTGCCTCCGGGTTGTTTCTATTGCCCCAGGACGGATCGTCAAATCCCTTCTGAACATCAATAAGCAAGAGAGCTGCGTGTATCACTGGGTTACTCCTTATCCATACTCATCAGCTTTATGTCTGCTTTTGAGAGCAGCCAGGGACCGGCAAAATACCTGACGCAAACAATCGCGTAGTCACGTTTAGGCCTTGAAGCATCCTGGCAGATGAAGGTGACGGTCGCATCCCAGAAAATGTAGAGGTCCTTTCTTTTTCCCGAAGAGAACAGCAAATAGAAAACTACACCAAGGATAGCTGACACAGATAAGGCCATTGCGATCTTCGAACCTGAACTCAAATGCTGAGCCTCACGAAACGATTGAGCTAATTTGCGCCAAGTATCTGGCGCGGCATTTACGAAGGCAATAGTGAGTATCACTGCAAGAGCTGTGACAGATACTGCCCGGCGGCAAGTTCAGCGATTTGTTAGGCTGCGCACAACTTTTTTACACGGAGTCGCTTCTTATCCTTTTGGGCCGCCCATAGGTCAAACTGTGTTTGCTGATTTAGCCAACTCTCCGGCGACGTATCAAAGGCGATAGAAAGCCTCAGTGCCATTTCCGGACTAATTCCCGCTCGGCCATTCAATATGGCTGACAACGTCTTCCTACTAATTCCTAATCCCTCGGCGGCATCCGTAACACTCAACCCCAATGGTTCAAGACAGAGATCACGAATTACCTCGCCAGGATGAGGCGGATTGTGCATCTGCATATTCATAGCTAGTGATAATCCTCGTAATTCACATCAATTGCGTCCGGACCTTCAATCCGAAACAAAACACGCCAATTGTCGCTGACTCGAACGGACCAAATCCCTCGATTGTTGCCCTTCAGTTGATGCAGATAAAGGCCGGGCAAGTCCATATCCTTCGGAGAAACCGACGCATGAAGTCGCGACAGGATAAGTCTGAGCTTTGTAGCGTGCGACCCTTGAATCCCTGCCTTGGTACCGCGTAAGAAGAAGCGTTCCAATCCCTTGTGCTTGAAACTCCGAATCATGACCAAAGTGTAACGTGTTACGTTACACGTGTCAATGCCGGAAAGCGGCCTAACATTTTAGCTAACTTGCGCCAAGTATCTGGCGGGGAACGTGCCATTGCAGGGCAATAACCTGCAGGTTCCGTGTCGGATATTGCCCGGCGGCAAGTTCAGCGATTTTCTAGGCTGCACCTTGCGCCAAAGCCAACGTGCCTTTTCACACAGCCTCGGCCAGAAGCGGCCGGTTGCCAGTACAACGACTTATTTGGCGCATGTGCTTCATAACGCTGAACCCGACATACTGTACAGTGGACCGTGCGGGCAAAACATAAGTTTATGGGCCAGTCCGCCACTGCCTCCGGAAATTTTTCGAAATCCCCCATACACATCACTCCACGCCTCAGCAGAAATATCTTCGACCGAGTCCGTTAGAGTCATCAGAGCCGTGTATTGATTTGCTACAAATTCGTATTCGAATGGCGTCTTCGTCTCAATCATCTTCAATGTATGGTCAGTTCCAATCGCGATATTCAACCCGACAGAGTTACCGCTACGCGTAGTTACTCGGATGCTCCATTGAGCTGGAAGTTTGAAGTATTCATAAATCTCGTCTGTCATCTGACTATCTATATTGAGTCATCGTCGGCCTTTTCCTATCGTAACAGTTCTATGTCCGCTTTCGCGTGTCAACCAGACTCTGAGAACTGACATTGTCTCTGTTGCGGCCTAACGTTCTAGCTAACTTGCGCCAAGTATCTGGCGCGGAAGGTGCTATTGCAAGGCAATAACGCGCATGTTCCGTGTCAGATACTGGCCGGCGGCAAGTTCAGCGCATTGTTAGACTGCGCCTTGACAGTATGTCAGTTCTGACATAGTCTAATCAATAGCATGAGTCCAAAAGATAAGCCATTGTTTTGGCTGCACGGAGAGGTGAAATCGCCACCATTCGGTAAATCCGCTCGGCTCAAGGCTGGTTTCATATTGAGGCTCTTGCAACGAGGCGAAACTATCGGCAGGCCGATGCCGTCGATTGGCGCACGAT
>JADFNG010000076.1 GCA_022563505.1 Pseudomonadota bacterium
GACCACCGTCGACGACGTTCGACGGCTGGCGGAGTGCGGCGTCGAGGCCGCCATTATCGGCCGCGCGCTGTACACCGGCGACATCGCACTCGGCAGCGCCATCGCCGCCGCGCTCTGAGCGGCGCGGGCAGGGTGGCGAGGGTAGGGCGGGGGGCGACATGCTGACGAAGCGCATCATCCCCTGCTTCGACGTCGCCGACGGCCGCGTCGTGAAGGGCGTCTCCTTCGTCGACCTGCGCGACGCGGGCGACCCGGTGGAGCTGGCGGCGGCCTACGACGCCGGCGGCGCGGACGAGCTCGTCTTCCTCGACATCACAGCCTCATCCGACAATCGCACGAGCGTCTACGACATGATCGCCCGCACCGCCGACCAGGTGTTCATCCCGCTGACCGTCGGCGGCGGCGTGCGCGTGCCCGACGACGTGCGCACGATGCTGGAGATGGGCGCCGACAAGGTCTCGATCAATACCGCCGCCGTGCAGCGGCCGTCCCTGATCAACGAGGCCTCGGACCGCTTCGGCGCGCAGTGCATCGTCGTCGCCATCGACGCGAAGCGTGTCGCCGAGGGCAGGTGGGAGATCTACACACACGGCGGGCGCACCGCCACCGGCCGCGACGCCGTGGAGTGGGCGCGTGAGGTGGCGGAGCGCGGCGCCGGCGAGCTGCTGGTCACCTCGATGGACACGGACGGCCACCTGGCGGGCTACGACCTGCCGCTGCTGCGCGCGATCACCGACGCAGTCCACGTTCCGGTGATCGCCTCGGGCGGCGCGGGCAAGCCCGAGCATCTGTACGACGCCCTCACGGAGGGTGGCGCGGACGCCGTGCTGGCCGCGTCGATCTTCCACTTCGGCACGTACACGATCGCTTCGCTGAAGCAGTATCTGACCGAGCGCGGGCTGCCGATGCGCCCGGTGTCCGATGAGCAGCCGGCGGGTCCGGCAGGGGAGGGGAGCGCGGCGCCATGATCGACCCCGCCGAGCTGAGCTACGACCAGGACGGGCTGCTGCCCGCCATCGTCCAGGACGCGGGCAAACTGGTTGGTCAGCAAAATAAACAGGAGCACCGCAGTGACCGCAAACCAGGTCTGGATGACCTCGCGGAAAATATATCGATCGAGTATACGAGTCATCGCTATATCGGTGATTTCGCTAAGAAACCCCATATTCACTAATGCGCTTCGGATCGGTTAGACTAACGCTTTTGTTTTGCGCGGGACAGCCCTTCGATCACAATGCGACGGGGCGATCAAGCCAAGACCAATAATCGTGCGGGCCTGTTCGCAGGGGCCCGGTGAACAGGCGCGGGTTCGGGCAGGAGCTGCGGCCGCAGCGAAGGCAAGATTGAAACATGGACTATTTTACGACTGCGGGCGCGGCACGGCGCCTGGCAAGCAGCTGCATTATCACAGGCGTTTACGCAGGCGGCAAACTGGGGATCGCGGCACAGGACATCAATTCAGCAACGGGCGGTCAGTTGGCCGAACGGGTCCGCCAGGGGGATATTTCAACCAGCCTGGGCAGCTGCACAGTACTGCCGGCATTGCCCGGGGTTAAAGCCAAACGCGTTCTGGTCGCGGGACTTGGCGAGCGCGACGAGTTCGGCATCAGCCAGTACCGCAAGGCCATCGCAGCCGCAATTGCCGCGGTCCGGCACACCCGGATTCGGGATGTTGCAAACTACCTCATGCTCGAAGACGTGCGCGGCACGTCGCCCTATTACCTGGCGCGTTATGCCGTTGAGACCATTGGCGATTCGCTGTATCGCTTCGATGAAATGAAAAGCGGTCGCAAGAAGCACGGCATGTCGCTGAAGAAAATTGGTTTTGCGTTGGCGAAGCGAGCGGATGCCCGGCAAGTAGCCCTGGCACACGAGCACGCTGACGCGATCGTTAATGGCATGTCGCTGGCGAAGGACCTTGGCAACCTGCCACCGAATGTTTGTACGCCGAGCTACCTGGCCCGCACCGCCGTTCAACTGGCGAAGAAAAACCGCAATCTGCAGACACGGGTCTTGAACGAGGCTGAAATCAAGCGTCTCGGCATGCACTCGTTTTTGTCGGTGACCAACGGCAGCAGCGAACCGGCGAAATTGATCGTCATGCAATACAAGGGCACGAGCAAACAACGCCCGACCGTGCTGGTTGGCAAAGGCATCACCTTTGACGCCGGCGGCATCTCCTTGAAACCCGGCATTGGCATGGACGAGATGAAATACGACATGTGCGGTGCTGCGTCGGTTATGGCGACGATGATGATCGTTGCCACGCTCAAGCTGCCGATTAACCTGAACGTTGTGATCCCGACCTGTGAAAACCTGCCCAGCGGCACAGCGACCCGACCGGGCGACATTGTCACCAGCATGGCGGGCCTGACGATTGAGGTGCTCAACACTGACGCAGAAGGACGCCTGATCCTGTGTGATGCGTTGACCTACTCACGGCGATTCAAGCCGGACACCGTCATCGATGTCGCAACGTTGACAGGTGCTTGTGTGATCGCTCTGGGCCACCATCGCACCGCCATCATGAGCAACGATGACGACCTGACCGAGGAGCTTCGTGTCAGCGGCATTGCAGCCGATGATCGTGGCTGGCCGATGCCGATTGCGGACGAATACGACAGCGAACTGCACAGCAATTTCGCGGATTTCGCCAATATCGGCAAACGTGAAGGCGGAGCGATTACCGCCGCCTGTTTCCTGGGGCGTTTCACCAAAGACATGAAGTGGGCGCATCTGGATATCGCGGGCACTGCTTGGCGCTCTGGTGGGCAGAAAGGCAGCACGGGGCGACCCGTGCCCATGCTGACCGAATTCCTGTTGCGTCGCGCTCGCGCCCTGCCTTAGGCCGATGACAAAGGTTGATTTCTACGTCCTGGGTACGTCCGGCGACCGTGCGCGGCAGCATTTTGCGTGCCGTCTCGCCGAGAAAGCGTACCGACTCGACAATACGATACACATTCGCACGATCGATCAACGCGCGGCAGAGCAACTCGATGAATTGCTGTGGACGTTTCGCGATGGCAGTTTCGTGCCCCACGAGTTATCCGCGGGTGGCGGCGAACCGCAATCGCCGATCACCATCGGCCATGGAGACTCGCCGCGGCAGAAGACGGATTTGCTGATTAACCTGAGCAACGAGATTCCGGCGGGGTATGACTCTTTCCCGAGAGTCGCGGAAATTGTAACCTCCGATGATGAAACCCGGCAGCAAAGCCGCAAACGCTATGCCCGATATCGCGAATCAGGCCATACGCTGGAAACGCACAAGATATAAATGCCCGAAGGACGCCCGCCGCCCGAACTTATGGACAAGACCTACCAACCCAACAAAATCGAACAGCGTCACTACGAACGCTGGGAGAAGAACGGCTATTTTGCACCGCAAGGCGATGGCGAACCCTATTGCATTGTCATACCGCCGCCGAACGTAACCGGCACGTTGCACATGGGCCATGCGTTCCAGGACACCATTATGGATACGCTGACCCGCTACCACCGCATGATGGGTCGCAATACGCTGTGGCAACCCGGCATGGATCATGCGGGCATCGCGACCCAGATGGTTGTCGAACGGCAGCTGAATACAGAAGGCCTTTCGCGGCAGGACATTGGCCGCGAAGAATTTGTCGAGCGGGTCTGGAAGTGGAAGCACGAATCCGGTGGGCAGATTGCGCGGCAGTTGCGACGTCTGGGTGCCTCCCTCGATTGGGATCGCGATCGATTCACAATGGATCCGGATCTTTCCGTCGCCGTGACGGAAGTTTTCGTCAGGTTATATGACGAAGACCTTATTTATCGTGGCAAGAAACTGGTGAACTGGGATCCCGTGCTCCACACCGCCCTGTCCGACCTTGAAGTCCTGCCAACGGAAGAAGACGGTCATCTGTGGCATTTCCGCTACCCGTTGACGTCGGGTGACGGACACCTGGTCGTTGCGACCACACGTCCGGAAACGATGCTCGGCGATAGCGCCGTTGCCGTGCATCCCGAGGATGATCGATACCGGCACCTGATTGGCAAAGAAATCCTCTTGCCACTGGTCGGGCGCAAGATACCGATCATTGCGGACGCTTACGTCGATCCGGAATTTGGCTCGGGCTGTGTAAAAATCACGCCCGCGCATGATTTCAATGATTACGAGATTGGACTGCGTCACGACTTGCCGCAATACAATATTTTCGATGACAACGCGGCCCTCAACGAAACCGTGCCGCAGGAATATCGCGGCCTTTCCCGTGAACTGGCGCGCGAAAAAATCATTGCTGATCTTGATGCTCTCGGCCTGCTTGAGAAGATCGAAGAATATCGTCGCAATGTTCCGCGCGGCGATCGCAGCGGCGCCATCGTCGAGCCGTATCTGACCAATCAATGGTATGTGAATATCAAACCGCTGGCCGAACCCGCCATTGCGGCCGTCGAAAGCGGCCGCATACGCTTTGTGCCCGAAAACTGGTCGAAGACCTACTTTGACTGGATGTATAACATTCAGGACTGGTGCATCAGCCGGCAACTGTGGTGGGGTCATCGCATACCAGCCTGGTACGACGATGCCGGTAATATCTATGTCGGTCGTTCAGAGGCGGAGGCAAGGGAAAGAAATTCGCTCGCGGCCGATTTACCCCTTCGTCAGGACGAAGATGTGCTCGATACCTGGTTCTCATCAGCACTCTGGCCGTTCAGCACCCAGGGCTGGCCGCAGGATACTGACTCGCTAAAAACGTTTTACCCGGGGCAGGTACTGGTTACCGGCTTTGACATCATCTTCTTCTGGGTTGCCCGCATGATCATGATGAGCCTGAAGTTCATGGGAGATGTGCCCTTTCGCGAGGTCTACATACACGGCCTGATACGCGATCCGGACGGCCAGAAAATGTCCAAGTCGAAGGGCAACGTGCTGGATCCACTGGACCTCATCGATGGTGTCAAACTGGACATGCTGTTGGAGAAACGCACCGGCAGCCTGATGCAGAAACACCTTAAACCTAAGATCGAAGCAGCAACCCGCAAACAGTTTCCACAGGGCATCGCGGCCTACGGTGCGGATGCATTGCGGTTTACGTTTGCCGCGCTGGCCACAACGGGGCGCGACATTCGCTTCGAAATCGGTCGCATCGATGGATACAAGAATTTCTGCAACAAACTCTGGAACGCATCGCGCTATGTGTTGATGAATACCGAGGAACTCGACGCTGGCCCGGTTGAATTCAGCGCAGCCGATCGCTGGATTCGATCACGCTTCAACCGCACGGTCGGCGAGGTTCACGAGCATTTCGGCCGCTACCGGCTCGACCTGGCATCACAGGCTATCTATGAGTTCACCTGGCACGAATTCTGTGACTGGTATCTCGAACTGTCGAAGCCCGTCCTGCAGTCCGCGCAGTGCAACGATGCACAGCGGCGTGGGACTCGGCGGACACTGCTTGAGATTCTCGAAAGCCTGCTCCGTTTACTGCACCCCCTGATGCCATTTATTACCGAGGAAATATGGCTCGAAGTCAGCGGGCGCGCGGGCAAAACCGGCGACACCATCATGCTGCAGCCGTTCCCGAAGACCCAAGACGAGTGGCAGGATGACGCGGCGGAGGAAGAATTGCGGTGGGTGATGCAGTTCATTCTGGGGATCCGGCAGATCCGCGGTGAAATGGATATCGCACCCGGCAAACTGCTGCCGGTATTGCTGCAGGGGGCATCGGCGACCGATCGCGAGCGCGCGATCCGCCATGCACAAGTCGTAACACGAGTCGGCAGGGTTGCATCCATCACCGCTCTGGAAACGGCCGACGCGGCACCCGCATCGGCCACCGCGTTGCTCGGCGACATGCGCCTGCTCGTGCCGATGGCAGGACTGATTGATGTCGATGCCGAGAGGACTCGTTTGCAGAAGCAGGTGGAGCGCGTGCAAATCGACCTGCAGCGAAGCCGCGGCAAACTCGACAACACGAATTTCGTGAACAATGCCCCGGCTGCTGTGGTCACACAGGAGCGGGAGCGGGTGCTTGTATTCGACAAACAGCTTGTGCAACTGGCGGAGCAACTCGAAAAGCTCGACAGCTTGGACTAGCACTCCGACAATGTGAGTACTGGTTCACAATCCGCAGCGCATCTGTGTGCAATGCGGCGCCCTATCCCGGATCATGGCGTGGGCTATCAGGCTTTGAGGAGTAATGCATGCAGCGCGGAAGTACGCTGGGACAAGTGCCTGCCGAAACGGCCGGTCACCGTGAAGCAATCGACAACGTCAGGCAGACGCTTGGCACGATCATTCTTGGCAAAGACGACGAGATTTCACTCGCGCTTGCCTGCCTCCTGGCGCGCGGCCATCTCCTGATAGAAGATCTGCCCGGACTCGGCAAAACCACGCTCGCCCAGGCACTCGCGAAAGTGCTTGGCTTGAGCTATCAACGCATTCAATTTACGAGTGACCTCTTGCCGGCCGACATTATTGGTGTTTCGATTTTTCAGCAACGCGATGGCCGGTTCGAATTCAAACCGGGCCCGATCTTTGCACAACTTGTCCTGGCGGACGAAGTCAATCGTGCCACGCCAAAAGCACAAAGCGCACTGCTGGAAGCCATGGAGGAACAACAGGTAACCGTGGATGGGAAAACGCATCCCTTGCCGAAGCCCTTCTTCGTGGTTGCCACGCAGAACCCATCGGACCAGATCGGGACCTTCCCACTGCCTGAGTCACAGCTTGACCGATTCCTCATGCGTCTGAAACTTGGCTATCCAAATGAAGAAAGCGAACGAGCACTGCTTACCGGTACTGACCGGCGAGCAATGCTTGCGGACATCGACGCCGTCATTCAGCCAGAACAACTTGAGGCTTTGCAATCGGCGGCGGCCGGCATCCACATAAGTGAACCACTGCTTGACTACGTGCAGGCACTGGTTCGATTCACACGGGAGTCACCGGATATTGAAACCGGATTGTCTCCTCGCGGGTCTCTGGCCCTTGTCGCCGCCGCCAAAGCACAGGCGTTGGTACAGGATCACTCCGGGGTATTTCCCGATGATGTCCAAGCAATATTTTCGGTCGTCGCGGGACACCGACTCAAGACATCAAGCGGCTCAAGTTACCGCAGTCCGAGCGAAATATGTCGACATGTCCTCGATTCCGTGGCCATTTCCTAGTCCCGTTCAGGCGCTGCGCGAACGCGTCAGCACACGCGTGGAGCGCTGGGCGCGCAAACGTCAGGGTGCTGATCGCTCGGTAACGCAGCTTAAGTCCAGGCGGATCTACATACTGCCCACCGGAGTCGGCCTCATATTCGGCCTGATGACCTTCGCGATGCTGCTTGGCTCGATGAACTACAACAACAACCTGTCCTTTGTGCTGACGTTTTTCCTGATCAGCCTCGGCTTCGTATCGATGCATCAATGCCAACGCAACCTGGTCGGACTGGAAATCAGTTTTGCCGGCATCGAGCCGGTCCATGCCGGACAGCGCGCAGACTTCAAGATCGCCGTCACCAACCATTCCAGGAGCTACCGTCACCACATTCAGCTTTACGCCGGGAAAGTCGCCAGTGAAGTGGACGACCTGGCGCCGGGTGAAAGTCGCGTACTGCATCTGGAGATACCGACCCATCGCCGCGGTCGTATCACGCTGCAGCGCTTTGGCGTCCGCACCCTGTTTCCCTTCGAACTGTTTCGCGCCTGGGCCTGGTTGCACATGGACCTGGATGGACTGGTCTATCCCAGGCCGGCTGAAGAGGCGCCGCAACCTCCCGCCACAGAAACGGCACGCGGGCATCGTCAGCATGATGCGAGAGGCGAGGAAGACTTCGCCGGACTCCGGCGGTTTCACGATGGCGATTCACCGCGCCATGTCGCCTGGAAAGCTTACGCTCGCAGTGGTGAATTGCTTTCGAAGCAATTCTCCGGTGCTGACACCAGTAGCCAGTGGCTGGACCTGGATCGAATTCGGGACACCGATCTGGAAACTCGCTTGTCCATTTTGACACGCTGGATCGTCGATGCCGACAGAGCCCAGCGCGACTATGGCTTGCGCATTCCAGGTCATGAGTTCCCACCCGCTCACGGTGGTGCACACCGACACCGCTGCCTGGCTGCACTGGCGCTGTTTGGCGATGCGGCGGAGTCCGGCAATGGCTAGGCGCAGCGGTACCGACGGCTCCCTGCTCCACAGTCTCCCCTGGACACTGGCGGCGCTCTCCTTCGCGATCATGCCGCACCTGCCCTATCTCCCCGTCTGGGTCACGATAACCTGCCTTGGCTGTGCTGCAGGACGCCTGCAAGCAGAGAGGAAACGCTGGCGACTGCCCCCTGCGTGGATACGCATGATCCTGGCGTTAATTTGCTTCATCGGCGTGTTTGTTTCATACAATGCGATTAGCGGCGTCGGACCGGGCTCCGCGTTGCTCTCCGTCATGGCCGCACTGAAACTTCTGGAAACACGCCAACGGCGCGATCAGTTCGTATTGTTGTTCATCAGCATTTTCCTCATCATGTCAGCACTGTTACGAGAACAATACCTGTGGTCGCTGCCGTATCTCCTCATTGCGCTGTTGTTGACACTGACTGCCTGGCTGCAAATGTCGACCAGCCAGAGCGCCAGTGCCCGGCAAGCCCTGCGCAACAGTGGCCGACTGCTTCTCTACGCAGCACCGCTGATGCTGACGATGTGGATTTTCTTCCCGCGCATCTCCAACCCGTTCTGGGCCGTGCCTGTCGATACCAGCAGCGGCGTAAGCGGCTTGTCCGACCAGATGAGCCCGGGCGACATCAGTTCGTTATCTTTGTCCGATGCGGTCGCTTTCCGGGTCCGGTTTGACGGCATCATTCCAGAGCCACGCCAACGCTATTGGCGCGGCCTGATCCTGCAGCGCTTTGATGGACGAACCTGGTCAGGCAGCGAGCCCATGATCGCCGCCCGGAACAACCGACCCGTTGAGTATTTCGGCGATCCGGTCAGTTACCAGATCACCATGGAAGCCACCCGCCAGCATTGGGTGTTCGCGCTGGATATTCCTTATCAATGGTCGCTGCCAGGAACCTTCATTGGACAGCAGCTCGAGCTGATGCGTGCTCAGCCCATTGACCAGCGGACCACGTATTCCGTCGTCTCGTACCCCAGGTTCCGACTGAACGCCGAGCTACAAGATTACTCGCGGCGATTCCACGTTCGACTGCCCGATGGCAGCAATCCAAAGACGGTAAAACTCGCCCGTGACATGCGCGCGGCAGTGGGCAGCGACGAAGCATTTGTCGATTCCGTCCTGCGAAAATTCCATGAGGAGGAATATTTTTACACGCTTGAGCCGCCTGCGCTCGGCCGCCACTCAGTTGATGAATTTTTATTCGAGACACGACGCGGATTTTGCGAACACTATGCCTCGGCATTCGCCGTAATGATGCGCGCGGCTGGCATACCGTCACGTGTGGTGCTCGGCTACCAGGGCGGCGAAGTCAATCCAATGGGCAACTACATGATCGTGCGCCAGTCCGACGCACATGCCTGGACGGAGGTCTGGCTGCAAGGCGAAGGCTGGCGTCGTGTCGATCCGACCGCGGCCGTGGCGCCCGAGCGCATTGATGCCGGCATGTCTGCCGCAATGTTTGCCGGCGCCGGCGCCAGTTGGGGTCTCATTGCACCCTCGGCGTTTCTTCACCAGGTGATGTTGACCTGGGATGCACTCAACGAGACATGGAATGACTGGATACTGGGCTATGGTCCGGAAAACCAGAACGCGTTTATGGAATGGCTGGGCATGGAGAAACCTGACTGGCAAAAAATGATGCTGACGGGACTGGCGCTGCTTGCCGCTTTAGCGATGGCAATCAGTATTTTGCTCATCATGCGCTACGGGCGGCCGGCAAAAGACAAAGCCGCGGTTCTCTATCGTCAATTTACGGAGGCAGCCGGCGTTGCTCCCTACCGGGGCGAATCACCACTGGCATTTGCAAGCCGGCTGGGCGAACTTGATGGGTCCGTGCGTGACGCAGCCAACGACGTGACCGGCCGCTATCTCGCGGCGCGATATGGCCCGCCATCCGAACTTGGCATGCTCGAACTGCAGCAATCGGTGCGGCGATTTCCGCGCAGAAAACGCAGCCCAAGAGAGCGAAAATAAAACGGCCGGCACACTAATACTCTATCTAATGTGATAATTGCGAGTTGATATGTGCTGTCTGACCCTGTTGGTCGCGCCTCGGGAGACGCTCCTACAAGAGTACCCATAAAAAATTTTCAGAAGCGTCAATCGTGACAAACTAATACTCCCGAGTCGCGCAGAATTCGATCTCTGGCCAGCGTTCCTCGGTAAGATTCAGATTAATCTTCGTCGGCGCAATGTAGACAAGACTGCCACTGTGGTCCAGCGCCAGGTTGTCGTATGCCTTGCGCTTGAACTCATCAAGAAGCTTCGCGTCGTCACATTCGACCCAGCGCGCCGTCGCCACACTAATGGGCTCAAACTGACATTCCACCTTGTATTCATCGCGCAGGCGATGTTCAACGACATCGAACTGCAGCGGCCCAACTGCTCCGAGAATCAAATCATTATTGCGCATAGGCTTGAACAACTGTGTTGCGCCCTCTTCGCACAACTGAGCCAGCCCCTTCTGCAGGGCCTTGAGCCGCAGTGGATCCTTGAGAATCGCCCGGCGGAAAATTTCCGGAGCAAAACTCGGAATGCCGCCGAATCGTAACGATTCGCCCTGGGTAAAACTGTCACCAATGTTGATGGTGCCGTGATTGTGCAGACCGATTATGTCGCCGGCATAGGCCGTCTCTGTATGCTGCCGGTCGGCCGCCATAAACGTGATGGCTTCTGCAATTTTCATTTCCTTGCCCGAACGGACATGAAACAATCGCATCCCTTTCCGGAACTCGCCGGAACACACCCGCATGAAAGCGATGCGGTCACGGTGACTGGGATCCATGTTCGCCTGAATCTTGAATATAAAACCGCTCAGCTTTTCCTCTGTCGCGCTCACGATACGACTGTCGGACTCTCGTGATTTGGGTGGCGGAGCATAGGCGACAAATGCATCCAGTAGCTCCTTGACACCAAAATTGCTGATCGCCGAGCCAAAAAACACTGGCGTCTGGCGAGCCGCGA
Organism: Pseudomonadota bacterium; assembly: GCA_022563505.1. GTDB lineage: Bacteria > Pseudomonadota > Gammaproteobacteria > Steroidobacterales > Woeseiaceae > JAADHU01. Next base: position 11,091 of record JADFNG010000076.1, read on the forward strand.
GATAGTCATCAATATTCAATTCGGGGCATGCGCCGCGCACCAGTTCCACTTCTTCGCGAAACGCTTCGGCATCATCGCCGAGAACGCGGTCTGCAGCGGATGAGTAAAGCCCGTCAATCACCTCGATCGCCGATATTTTCTGCCGTCCCGTTGCCGTGTACAGGTAAATTTTGTCCTGCAACAGATGATAGACGCCCTTCAACCGGGTACCCATGCCGATCGGCCAGGTGATCGGCGTACAGGTGATATCCAAGACGTCCTCGATCTCATCAAGCAACTCGATCGGCTCGCGCCCTTCCCGGTCCAGTTTGTTGATGAATGTCATGATCGGCGTGTCGCGGAGACGACACACCTCCATCAATTTAACCGTTCGAGTCTCAACGCCCTTGGCGCAATCGATCACCATCAGCGCTGAATCCACCGCCGTCAATGTTCGATAGGTATCCTCCGAAAAGTCTTCATGTCCCGGCGTGTCGAGCAAATTGAACACACAATCTCGATAGGGAAACTGCATGACCGACGAGGTGACCGATATGCCGCGCTCTTGCTCCAGCGTCATCCAGTCCGAAGTAGCGTGCCGACTTGCCTTGCGGCCCTTCACCGTTCCGGCAAGCTGGATCGCGCCACCAAACAGGAGCAGCTTTTCAGTCAGCGTTGTTTTGCCTGCATCCGGGTGAGAGATAATTGCAAACGTCCGCCTTTTGCCGACCTCGAGTTCGATATTCGCCATAGGAAAATGATGCCGTAATGGTGCCGTCAAATGGCGGCGGAGTGTATCCCAGATTCGCCACCGCTGACTACTAGCCCATCAAACCTGCCTGGTTGGACTACTAGTCTGGCCCGGACCGTTTCAGCACCAGCGACAAGACGTCGGCATCTTCGCGGCCGCTGGTTGCCTGGTAATACGCAGGCCGTTTCGCGATTTTGTGAAAACCCTTCTTGCGATACAAAGACAAGGCATTCGCATTCGTCGGTCGTACTTCCAGATAGAGGGTGCCGACCTGGGCATAGTGTGCCCGCTCAACGATATCGTCCAGAATGCGCTCACCATAGCCCAGCCCCCGAAATTCACTGGCGACGCACAAATTCAGTATGTGCGCTTCACCGGCTGCGATTGACAGGATGCCGTAACCGACAACCGCCGTGCCATGCTGCAGGACGATGCAACTGTACCCGGCCAGCAAACAATCGCGGAATACGCCGTGACTCCATGCGAATTCATAGCTAAGACGCTCGATGTCGGAAACCGCAGCGAGATCGTCGTGTTTCATATTGCGCACGTTGACCGGAATTTCCTGAATGCGCGAAATCATGCTGACGACTGCTCAACTACGGCTGGACGATGCTTGCTGGACGATGCTGCGGGCCAGGCATAAATCCTCCCATACCTTGCGCTTTTGCGCTGGGCTGCGCAGCAGATACGCTGGATGATACGTAATAACGACTGGAATTTCCGCTGGCCCGATTTTGTGCTGCCGGCCGCGCAGCCGGCCAAGGGGCGCATCCGTGCCCAGGAGCAGCTGCGCCGCAATGCGACCCACTGCCAATATCAATTTCGGCTTGAGCAGTTCAATCTGTCGGTCAAGATAGGCCCTGCACTGGCTACTCTCATCAGCCAGTGGATCCCGATTCCCGGGCGGTCGGCATTTGAGGACATTGGCGATAAACACCGTCTGCCGATCCAGCCCGACAGCACGCAGCATTTCATCAAGCAATTTGCCCGCCCTGCCAACAAACGGCTCACCACGCCGATCCTCTTCAGCCCCGGGCGCCTCACCAATGATCATCCAGTCCGCCGTCTCGCTGCCAACACCGAAGACTGTCTGTGTCCGCGTCTGGTGCAGGGCACATTTTTGGCAATTCGATACTTCGGCACGAATATCGCTCCAGCTGGCATGCGAGCCGGTCGCCTGCTCCGTGTCCGGCGCCTCCAGTGGCTCGTCATTTCCGCGCAGGCGCCACACGTCGATGCCGAGCGCATCCAGGTAAGCAAAACGGTCTGTTTTCTCGGGATTGCTTCTCATCGCTGCCATTTTGCCATGACTCGGCACGCGCTGCTGCACTCAAAGCAGGGGCGTATCAATGGTGCGGTAATTTGGCAAGCATATCGCTGCCCGCTGACACCCGTTGGCCTTCCGTGACCAGAATTCTCGCGGCAAGCGGCAATTCCACTTCTGCCAGTCGAGTCAGGCGCAGATAGGCGCAACGTTGTCCCTGG
>JADFNG010000077.1 GCA_022563505.1 Pseudomonadota bacterium
GACCGCCAAGCCACGGTCTACCTGCACCCTCCGCTCAATCCCTAAAAATGGACATTTGAGCCAAAAAGTATCGAGTCGAAACTGTTACCTATACATTACCTATAGAAAAATTAGGCAAAGAAAAAGGGCTGACATTTCTGCCAACCCATTGAAATTTCTGGCTCCCCGACCCGGACTCGAACCAGGGACCAATTGATTAACAGTCAATCGCTCTACCAACTGAGCTATCGGGGAATTGCGGCCAGCGTTTTTCGCTAGCGGCGGCATTTTGGGCTAGCCCCCAGCGCAAGTCAAGGGCGCACACAGATGCCCTGTACAGTTTATTTCAAGCCAATACGTTGCTGATTCTTTTGACCGCTTCCTCGAGTTCCGGTATGGAGCAGGCAAAGGAAATCCGTACGTATCCGGGAGATCCGAACGGGCTGCCCGGCACCATCACGACGATGGCCTCATTCAACACCTTTTCGACAAGCTCAAAATCGTCTTTGAAGCCCAGCCGCTCAATGGCGCCGCTGACCCGAGGGAACGCATAAAATGCGCCTTCACCCTTGCGGCACTCGAAGCCCGGGATGCTGTTCAGGGCATCGACGATGTAGTCGCTCCGTTCCTTATAAGCCGCGGTCATCTCCGCCACACAAGACTGGTCGCCGTCCAGAGCCGCGGTTGCTGCGATTTGCGAGATGCTGCAAGGATTCGACGTACACTGGCTTTGAATCGTCTTCATCGCCTTGATAATGGTCGCCGGTCCTCCCGCATAGCCGATACGCCAGCCGGTCATCGCGTAGCACTTGGATACGCCATTGATGGTGACTGTTTGCTCTTTAAGGCCCGGTACGGCCGTCGCGAGACTGCAAAACGGTGTGTCTCCCCAATGGATGTGTTCGTAGATATCGTCGGCTGCAATGACGATATCAGGGTGCCTGAGAAGTACTTCGCCCAGAGCCTCAAGTTCCGGGCGCGTGTAGCAGCTGCCGCTTGGATTGGATGGGCTGTTTAGAAAGAGCAGTCGTGTCTGGTCGGTAATGGACGCCTCGAGTTGCTCCGGTGTCACTTTGAAGTTGCTCTCGATTCCCGTATCCACCATCACCGGAATCCCGTCGGCAACACGGACCATGTCCGGATAAGAGACCCAGAAGGGGACTGGAATAATTGCTTCGTCACCCGGACTCAATACGCCCATGCACAAATTGAACAAGGTGTGCTTGGCGCCGCAGGAAACGAGAATCTCTTCCGGGGCATAAACGAGGTCGTTGTCTCGTTCGAACTTGCGTTGAATGGCGGCTTTCAGGCTGGCGGTACCGTCAATGGCCGTGTATTTCGTATGGCCGTCACGAATACCCTGGATGGCGGCCTCTTTGATGTGTTCCGGCGTGTCAAAATCCGGCTCGCCCGCACCCAGGCTGATGACGTCACGACCTTCTTCACGCAGTCTTGCCGCAAGACCCAGGACCGCACTGGTTGCAGAGGGCATGACCCGACCCATTCTTTTCGAAACTGATAAACTCATTCGATTGCCTCCCGGAAACGACCGCGTATGGTACGTCAATCAGCCCATCTTCCCAAGAAATCCAAGCCCGATGAGCGCGATCATCTGACACTGGTGGCACCGTTCAGTCCGGCCGGCGATCAGAAACAGGCGATTGCAGGGCTGATTGAGGGGCTGAACGATGGCCTTGCACGGCAAACGCTGCTGGGTGTGACCGGATCCGGTAAGACGTTCACGATCGCAAATGTTATTTCGGAGTTACAGCGACCCGCGATTATTCTGGCGCCGAACAAGACACTTGCCGCGCAACTCTACGGCGAAATGCGAGAGTTTTTCCCGAAGAATGCGGTCGAATATTTCGTTTCCTATTACGATTACTACCAGCCGGAAGCGTATATCGCGAGCTCCGATACGTTCATTGAGAAAGATGCCTCAATCAATCAGCACATCGAGCAGATGCGTTTGTCGGCAACCAAGGCGCTGATTGAGCGACCCGATGCGATCATCATTGCGACGGTTTCCGCGATCTACGGTCTGGGAGACCCGGAAGCATACTTCGCGATGGTCTTACACCTTGATCGTGGCGAGCGAATCGACCAGCGAACCATCCTGCAACGCCTGGCGGAGATGCAATACAAGCGCAATGAGCTGGACTTGTCACAGGGTAACTACCGGGTGCGTGGCGATGTGATTGATATCTTCCCGGCAGAGTCGGAGCGAGATGCCATCCGCATCGAGCTTTTCGACGATGAGATTGAGGCCCTGTCCTATTTTGATCCGCTGACCGGTGAAGTCTTGCGTCGCGTGCCGCGCCTGACGGTGTTTCCGAAGTCCCATTACGTGACGCCAAGAGAGACCTTGCTCGGCGCTATCGAGCATATCAAGGCCGAGTTAAAAGAGCGTCTTATCTATTTCAGAAAGCATGATAAACTTGTGGAAGCTCAACGACTTGAGCAGAGAACATTATTTGATATCGAGATGATTCGGGAGCTGGGCTACTGCCAGGGCATTGAGAATTACTCCAAATATCTGTCCGGTCGGGCCGACGGCGAGCCGCCGCCATGTCTGTTCGATTACGTGCCCGATAACGCGATGCTGATCATCGACGAAAGTCATGTGACTGTGCCGCAACTGGGTGGCATGTACCGGGGCGACCGCTCGCGCAAGGAGACGCTGGTGGCTTACGGTTTTCGCCTGCCCTCGGCGCTCGACAACCGACCGTTGCGTTTCGACGAATTTGATGCCCAGTCACCGCAAACGATTTATGTCTCCGCAACGCCGGGTGACTACGAGATTGAGCGCTCCGATAGTGTCGTCGAACAACTCGTGCGGCCGACCGGCCTGGTGGACCCGATCGTCGAAGTACGACCGGCGCGGACCCAGGTCGATGATGTCTTGTCGGAAATTCGTCATCGTGTTGCGGTCGATGAGCGGGTCCTGATCACCACGCTGACCAAGCGCATGGCCGAGGATCTTACAGACTATCTCCAGGAGCATGACGTGCGCGTGCGCTATCTGCATTCGGATATTGGTACCGTTGAGCGCACGGAGATCATTCGCGATCTGCGCCTGCATGTGTTTGATGTTTTGGTTGGCATCAACCTGCTTCGCGAAGGGCTCGACCTGCCGGAGGTGTCGCTGGTTGCCATTCTCGATGCGGACAAAGAAGGCTTTTTGCGTTCCGAGCGCTCGCTGATTCAGACCATGGGCCGGGCCGCGCGCCATCTGCACGGTAAAGCCCTGCTGTATGCCGACCGGATGACCGGTTCGATGCAACGGGCCATCGATGAGACCAATCGCCGGCGCGTTGTACAAGTTGCCTTTAACAAGAAGCACGGCATCAAGCCAGCGACAATCGTCAAGCAGGTCGCGGATATCATGGAAGCGGCCTATCCAGTGCCGGGCAGGGGGCCACGAAAGGCGATGGAAGAGGCCGCGCTATATGCCTCAATGAGCCAGGAACAACTGCTGCGCAAGGCGCAAAAGCTGGAAAAGAGGATGCTCAAACATGCCCGCGACCTGGAGTTTGAGGAGGCCGCGAAATTGCGTGACCAGATTGGCCGTATGCGCGACGCGGGGCTGGGATTGAGTGACCGGCTGGCTAGCTAAGCAAAACTAATTCTTCACCGCTCTTGCGTCGCCAGTAACGCTTCAGTATCGTTGCCGCCGTTCGGGATGTCCTGTAGGAGCGTCTCCTGAGGCGCGACTCGGACTCAGAGGGTCGCGCCTCAGGAGACGCTCCTACAATGCACACCCACCGAGATTGAATGCTGGGATCAGACTTTTTCGGGACAAATTCGTAGGCAACGAAGGCACGAACGCAAGCATTGGCATTTCCAAAGATTGGGGCGATTAGCTCAGGGGTCGCCAACCGAGGCTGTTGAGCGAAAATCTGGCATATGTCCAGACGAATGTCGTAGGCAACGAAGGCACGAACGCAAGCATTGGCATTTCCAAAGATTGGGGCGATTAGCTCAGGGGTAGAGCGCCACGTTGACATCGTGGAAGTCGCTGGTTCGAGACCAGCATCGCCCACCAACTTCCTGGATGGGTACCATCAGATCTGTTGTGGAAAAGCCGATTTCGACGGTTTTGGCCCAAAATTGGCCGATCCGGCCAAATATTCGGTGATTTTCTTCTAAATCAGTCATTTCCGGGCTTGTTTCAGTTCAAGCGCGGCTATAGAATTCGCCTCCCCGCGGTCAGTATGGCGCTGCAATCAGGCACATCGGCCGCGGTTCTTGTTCTAGTCAGGAGGATGCAAGCATCGCAGGCCCAAAACGCGTCAAACGCAACGAAGAGATAGAGGCCCTAACAATACGGGTAATCGACGCCGAAGGTGAGCAGGCGGGCGTGATGCCTTTTGCAGAGGCGCTTCAGTTGGCCAAGGGCCAGGGTCTCGATTTGGTGGAAGTTTCGCCGATGGCGGATCCACCGGTTTGTCGAATAATGGATTTCGGCAAGTACCTGTTTGAACTGAACAAGAAAGCACAGTTTGCCAAGCGCAAGCAGAAGCAAGTGCACGTTAAAGAAATCAAATTTCGCCCGGGAACGGATGAAGGTGACTATCAGATCAAGCTGCGCAAGCTGCGGGAGTTTCTCGAAGTGGGCGATAAGGCAAAAGTCACATTGAGATTCAGAGGTCGGGAGATGGCGCATCAGGATTTGGGTGCGAAGCTTCTGGCCAGGGTCAGGGATGATCTTGAAGAATTCGGTACCGTTGAACAGATGCCGCAAATGGAAGGTCGGCAGATGATCATGGTTATTGGTCCGAAGAAAAAGTGAGTAACGGCCTGCTGTCTTGAGACAGACACGAAAGCCAATACCCGCCTGTAGCGGCAAGCGAATGCTTGTACGTCACATGGCTAGAATATACGGAGAAAGTAATGCCCAAAATGAAGACAAACCGGGGCGCTGCAAAGCGTTTCAGCCGGACGGGTAAGGGTGGCTTCAAGAGAGCCCAGTCCCACCTCAATCACATCCTCACCAAGAAGAATTCCAAGCGCAAACGCCAGTTGGGCCTGACCCTGCAGGTAGCGGATTCTGATGTGAAGAGCGTGCGTCGCATGCTCCCTTACAGTTGAGCGGAGATTGAGTCATGGCAAGAGTAAAACGTGGCGTTGTCGCCAAAGCTCGTCATAAGAAGATCCTGGATAAAGCCAAGGGCTATTACGGCGCGCGCAGTAAACTTTTCAAGACTGCCAAGCAGGCAGTTATCAAGGCAGGGCAGTACGCTTATCGCGATCGCCGTCAGCGCAAACGCCAGTTTCGCGCATTGTGGATCACGCGTATCAATGCTGCCGCCAGGCTGCACGGTCTGTCCTACAGCCGCCTGATCAATGGTCTGAATCTCGCGAAAATCGATATCGATCGCAAAGTGCTGGCCGATATCGCGGTGCGTGATCCCGATGCCTTTGGTGCAATTGCGGCCCAGGCAAAAGCCGCGCTGCCAGACAGTTGATTGGGCGGGAGCTGAGGCCTGCATTACGGGCCGTTTGACAGTTCCTTACAAGCCATCCGATGCAGGCACTCTCCGAGCTGGTTCGACAGGCAGAGTCAGAGATTAACTCTGCCAATGATCTCATTGCGCTCGACGCAGCCCGGGTCGCCTGTCTTGGCAAAAAGGGCGTGCTGACGGCGCGCATGAAGGGACTCGGCAAGCTGCCACCTGATGATCGACCGGCCGCCGGCCAGGAGATCAACCAAGCCAAACAAGCGGTTCAGGCGATGTTTGAGGCCCGCCGAACGGTGCTTGAAGACGCTGCGCTGTCGAAAAAACTGGCCGAAGACGCAGTGGATGTGTCACTGCCGGGTCGCGGCATTTCGCGAGGCGGTCGGCATCCTGTGTCGCGTGCGGGCGCAAGAATCGAACGCATTTTCCGCGATGCGGGTTTCGGCGTACGTTCCGGGCCGGAAATCGAGGACGATTATCACAACTTTACGGCCTTGAATATCCCGGCAAATCACCCGGCGCGTGCGATGCACGACACGTTCTATTTTCCGGGCGGCAAGCTGCTGCGCACGCATACCTCGCCCGTGCAAATTCGTTCGATGGTGGAAGAGGGCGTTCCCATTCGCATTATCGCGCCTGGGCGAGTGTATCGTTGTGACTCGGATCAGACTCACACGCCCATGTTTCACCAGGTTGAAGGCCTGGTGATTGATCGCGGCGTCAGTTTTGCCAATCTGAAAGCCGTACTGCATCAATTCGTGGAAAGCTTTTTTGAACGCGATGCCGAGTTGCGGTTCCGCGCCTCTTATTTTCCGTTTACCGAGCCGTCCGCAGAAGTGGATGTCTTGTGGGGGGAAGGAAAATGGCTCGAAATTCTCGGCTGCGGCATGGTGCATCCCAACGTCCTGAGAAACGCAGGTATCGATCCGGAAGAATTCACCGGTTATGCATTCGGCATGGGCATTGAGCGTCTTGCAATGCTCCGCTATGGCGTGACCGATCTGCGTACTTTCTTTGAAAACGACTTGCGCTTTCTGCGCCAGTTTCACTAATCGGGGTTTTTTGTCGTGAAATTTGCACAATCCTGGTTACGCGAATGGGTCGAGCCGAAGATTTCGACTGAGAACCTCGCCCATCGCCTGACAATGGCGGGTCACGAGGTTGAGAGCGTCGAGATTGAGGGTGAGGGACTCGATGGAGTCGTTGTAGCCGAAGTGCTTTCGGTCAGCAAGCACCCCGATGCGGACAGGTTGAATGTGTGTTCGGTATCCACCGGCTCGGGTGAACCCGTCGATGTCGTGTGTGGCGCAGCCAATGTATTCGCGGGCATGAAAAGCCCCTTGGCCGTGCCGGGCGTCAAACTTCCGAATGGTCTTAAGTTGCGCAAGTCCAAAATTCGCGGCGTCGTATCGAATGGCATGCTCTGCTCAGCTATCGAACTGGGGCTTGGTGATGAGTCCGACGGCATCATCGAATTGCCGCAGGATGCACCGGTCGGGGCCGCCTTGTCGGATTATCTGCATCTGCCCGATGCGATTATCGACCTCGATCTGACGCCGAATCGTGGCGACTGTTTCTCCGTCCTCGGTATTGCTCGCGATGTGGTGGCGCTGACGGGAGCACCGCTGCGAGGGCCGGATTTGCCCGAGATCGCTGCGACCATCGACGATACGCACCCGGTCGAGTGTTCTGTGCCGGCCGCGTGCCCGCGATTTGTCGGCCGCGTGATACGAAATATCGATCTTGCCGCAAAAACCCCCGCCTGGATGACTGAGCGGCTTCGCAAGAGCGGCATTCGGGCCATCCACGTGGTTGTGGACGTGACTAATTACGTGATGATGGAACTGGGTCAGCCACTGCATGCCTACGATCTGGCGCAACTGCAGGGCTGCATTCGTCCACGCTACGCAAAGCCGGGCGAAAAAGTGGTTTTGCTCGACTCTCGTGAGATTAGTCTGCATGAGGACACCGTGGTCATTGCAGACGACAGCGGTGTGATTGGCATGGCGGGCATTATGGGTGGGCTGAGCACCGCTGTGACCGAGCGGACGACGGATGTGTTTCTGGAAGCGGCGTTTTGGCCGCCGGAAATAATGGCCGGACAGGCTCGATCTTATGCGCTGCATACGGATGCCTCGTTGCGCTTTGAACGCGGCGTTGATCCAGCCGGGCAAGGTCGTGCGATTGAACGGGCGACCGAACTCTTGCTGGCGATTGCCGGTGGCGAGGCCGGCCCGCTGGTCGACCGGAGCAGTGACGAACATCTGCCGGCACGCAATCCAGTGACCCTGACTCAAGCGCGCTTGCGCAAGGTCCTGGGAACGGATATTCCCGACGAGACGGTTGCAGAAATATTGACAGGGTTGGGGCTTGAATTCGGGCCGGTGAGTGGCGGTTGGCGAGTGATTCCACCCGGATTTCGATTTGACATAGATATTGAAGATGACCTTATTGAGGAAGTTGCGCGTATTTATGGATATGATCGCATCCCAGAGGCGACTGGCATTGCAGAAATGCCTCTTGGGCCGGTGACCGAGACAGGCATCGATCTGGAACGGGTCGCGGATACGCTCGTTGCACGCGATTATCAGGAGGTTATTACCTACAGTTTTGTCGATGCCAACTCAAATAAATTAGTCACTGGCGATACAACAGAACTGGTTTTGAGCAATCCGATTTCTTCGGCAATGTCTGTCATGCGCGGATCGTTGTTACCGGGAATGCTCGCAGCTGCGGCGATGAATGTGTCCCGACAGCAGGAACGCGTGCGCATTTTTGAAATCGGCAAGTCCTTTCATGGCACCCTTGAAAAGCCGTTTGAAATTGTACGTGTCGCCTTTCTGGCGTTGGGTTCGGGCACTCGCGAGCAGTGGGCAACAAAGTCACAAAGCATTGATTTTTATGATGTTAAGGGTGATCTTGAAGCGCTGATGCAGATGACAGGGAGCAAGTCGGCATTTGATGTTGTGCCGTGTGATCATGTCGCATTGCAACCGGGCCAGGCGGCGAACATTGAGCGCGATGGCGAAGTGGTTGGTGTCATTGGAAAATTACATCCACGAATTGCGAAATCTTTCGATTTAAAGAAGGACGTTTTCGTTGTTGAGATTGACGCGAACGAAATGTTTGCAACCAGCGTGCCGGTAGCAAAAAGTATTTCCAAATTTCCGACCATTCGCCGCGACATTGCGGTCATTGTGGATGAGGATATTTCTGCTACGCAACTCGTTCGCGCGGTCGAATCGGCAGTGCCGGATCTAGTCCGCCAAGTCACTATTTTCGACATATACCGGGGCCCAGGAATAGAAGCAGGGCGAAAAAGCGTCGCTTTAGGCTTGATTTTGCAGGAAACATCACGCACCCTTACTGACGCAGATGCGGACACAGCAATGAACGCCGCCGTGCAGAAACTCAAACAAGAATTCGCTGCTGTACTGAGAGACTAAAACGAATGGCATTGACCAAAGCAGACATGGCGGAATCCCTCTTCAATGAGCTGGGATTGAACAAGCGCGAAGCACGCGAATTGGTCGATTTGTACTTTGAGGAATTGCGAGCGTCGCTCGCGGTTGGGGAGCAGGTCAAACTTTCCGGTTTTGGAAATTTTGACCTCCGGGATAAAAACGAACGTCCGGGCCGGAACCCGAAAACGGGAGAAGAAATTCCGATCACAGCACGCCGTGTTGTGACATTCCGTCCAGGACAAAAACTAAAAGCCCGAGTAGAGGCCTATGCTGGAACCGGGGAATAACGACGAACTACCTCCAATACCGGGCAAGCGTTATTTCACCATCGGTGAAGTAAGCGAGTTGTGTGCGGTCAAACCGCACGTACTCCGATATTGGGAGCAAGAGTTCCCACAACTGAAACCGGTAAAGCGGCGCGGTAATCGCCGTTATTACCAGCGGCAGGATGTATTGATCATCCGTCAGATTCGCAGCCTTCTCTACGAGGACGGATTTACGATTGGCGGTGCGAGACAGCGCCTTATGGGTGAAGATGCGAAGTCGGATCTGAGCCAAAGTCAGCAAATTATCAAACAGTTACGTATAGAACTTGAACAAGTTCTTAAGCTTCTGCGCCGCTAAAAATAACTTTCCACGGATAAGGGCGGCAAGTATCATTGCCGCCCTTGTTGCGTATTAATTCCGGTCGGGGCGTGGCGCAGCCTGGTAGCGCACCACAATGGGGTTGTGGGGGTCGGAGGTTCGAATCCTCTCGCCCCGACCAATTTAAGGAACCTCTGATGTATTCGTGAACTCGTATCCTGGCTGCAAAATATCCAGCTTCGGCGTTGCGAATCTTCGCAATGCTAGCCATTACGGGCGAGCCGCGCCTTGAATCTGAATATTGAGACTCCCAATCTACTTCGTCCAGAATAAATCAGAGGTTCCTTAATACGAAGCTCTCCATTGGATCACTCGCAGGTAGCAGTGATGGCAATTCGAACCTTGCGGCCCAAAGGGCCGCGTTCGACAAAACGCATCGCGTTTTGGACGCCGCAGGCGCCCCGCAGGGGTGAACTCGCGAAGCGAGCGAATCAATCCTTCTCTCCGCCACTATTCTCCAGAAAAGAAAAACATCATCCGGCAGATAGCGATAGAACATTTCGCCCGATCTACCCCTGCTTCATTTTCTCTGCCACAAACCCATAGCCCGTCTCAGCCAGCATCGCCCCGCGCGATTGCCGAAACTCAGCCGTATTCTTCACCCCGTAGCCATCCAGAATACGGTTGTACATATTGAACAAAGCGCAAATCATTACCGCAAAGTGAAAGCTGTCTTCATCCCAGCCTGCAGCAAAAATAGCATCGGCATCCGCCTGGATCATTTTCGCGGGTGACTCCGTCAACTTTTTCACATACCGCAGCACGGGCTTGAGCTTGTCGTCAATCGGACTGCCGTCCACGTCTTCGAGCAACTTCTCCAGCAAACCTTCCTCAACGCCAAAAGCTTCAGCGGCTGCTTTGTGAGTGTTGTAACAAAACGTACAAGCGTTTGTACCCGACACAAACGCGCCGATCAACTCACGCTCTTCCGCGCTGAACTGGCACTGGCCTGTGCGCATGAGGTTCTCGGTCAGTTCAGTCAGCGAAATGCCTTGTTCGGGATATCGCTTCAGTACAGCCGAAACACTTTCTTCGGACTTGGCTATCGATTCGACAAATGACATGGATAAATCCTCTGAGATAGCCGGCCAGACTACTGGTGCTTGCCAACCTCCCAGTCAGTTCCACCAAGATACTTTTCGCCGGCCTCGATCGGCAATTCCTCAAGCGCAGAACCCATGGAATCGTTCCAACGATTGAGATAGCCAAACAGTGCGATGACCGCCATAATTTCGACAATGTCATCCTCATGCCAATGTTTGCGCAGCTCCTCGCCAATTTCATCAGTGACTGCATTGGGCACCATGGCAGCAGCATGAGCGAAACCCAGAGCCGCTTTTTCCGCGGCGGTGAAATGCGGGCTGTCAGCAAAATTCCACACATCGTTCAAGCGCTCATCCGTGGAACCGAAGCGTGCCGAAGCCAGCACGGTGTGGGCCTGGCAATAGCGGCAACCTGATACGTAGCTGGTCACATAGCCGATAATTCGTTTGAATTCCGGGGTCACTTCCCCCTCGCATTGCATTACCGCCATATTCAGGTCGGTAAAAGCCTTTGCGACCGCCGGTCGTCTGGCCATCGTGCGTACGCTGTTTGGAATAACGCCAAGCGTGCCTTTGAAGAACTGTACGAACTCCAGCAGGTCGGGATCAATTTCATTTTCTTCGAGGGGTCTTATCAGTGCCATAGGTGTCTCCGTAATTAAATTTCAGGTCTATTTCTTATTGCGGTCATGCGCCGTGAAGTGATCAATCGTACCATCACCATGCGATTTCAGTATCTCGCGGGTGACCATGCGGTGGCCATCGCAGCAGCCGCTGCATGGACGATTCGCTTCCCGCTACACGGGATGCACGGGAAACTCTTTGCATGACAGGGAGGGTAAGAATTCCATTGAGCCACACGGAATTTTATTTGCTGGTGGATACGAATCAAGTCGATTCAGGCGGTATATCGAGCTTTCTGTCTTCGATCCCAAGCAATATGGGCCGCCCCGATTCGCGGTAAATGTTGACTTTGGCGTTGTACGCGACGCGTGTCAGGCCGTGTTTATCCGTAATGTGCAATCGACGAATATTGAATTCACCATTCGCCAGTCGTTCGCCTGTGAGATAGCATTTGATGGCGGTAACTTTTTCGCCGGCGAGTACCAGGCCGCTCAGCTTGGGTAGATTGCCCTGGGCACGCTCCAGGAAGGCGGCGGCATCAAGATGCACTTGCGATTGCTGCTCGTCAGTGTGCTGCGCTGATGCGTTAGCCAGAAAATCGCCGACGAGGATTTGCCCTGGCATTGCGGCATCGATCATGCGAGCCAGTTCAATGGTGACATCGCCAACGATGAAATCGTGAATGGTCGGGTTCAAGCCCTCCGCCTGGTGAAATTCATAGCAGGTTCCCACGTGGAAACAGGCGCGCAATCGCGGCACCGCTTTCGACGTTGATTTGCTGCGCGCGATGGCGTTGTCTGCCAGCACCAGGTGCATGAAGTGATACAGGTTCACATTGGCTTCAAGGCCCTGATCGCGATTCCAGATGTAGAAGCCATCGCCGCTGGATGATCGTGCGAAATTGATGCCGACGTCGAGTTCAAGCATTTTTGCGTGCGATGAATTCAGGGAGTATGACAAGCTGTTCAGCTGCGTCATTTGTTCAAACGCTGTCAGCAGACCAAAGCCGGTGATATCGAATAACGTGACCGCCCGGCTGGCAACGTAATTGATGCCATAACGCCGGATCATTTTTTCGATGATCTGGATTTCAACCGGGTGATTGCCGAGCGCCTGTCGCAAAGGAATAAAAGTCGGTTCCACGTCCAGCAATCTGGCAACTTTTTGCGTCTGCGTGAGGGTCAACTGGCGGTCGCCGGAGATCAGGTCCATGATAAAACGTGCCGAGACTTTCTTCGGATTACGGCCGTTGTCATTGGGCCCGGCCGTGTACTCGGCAATGGCGTAATGTGGCACCACAAGAATCAAGATGCCGTCGTCGAGGGGCGTCCAGCTTAGAATTGTGTTTTGTCCGAGTGCCCATTCACGGTTCAGGCATTGCTCGAGATGCACCAGGTTGCTGCGTTGTTTCAGGCCCATCTCATTGGCCATGCCGGCCAGTTGATCGAGATAGGGTGAATAATTTGCAATTCGCCGAATGCTCGACTGCGAAAGATCGTCAAGTTCCATTGAATGAGCCTGAATGATGGTCAATGTGTGTCGGCAAGTGGCCCCCGGGCACCCGCTGCTGGAGTCCTCGGCACTTGCTGGCAGTGTTTGAAATTCGGTATTGTCGCATGACGGTAATCAACTCTTGGAAACAGCGCAAGTATTGTTAAGAACGCGTCGTAGTCAGTTCAATTCGCTAACAATACGCAATCGGAAAAAAGACGATGATATACATAATGTTGGCGCAGGGGAGCGCCTGCTACGGCAGGGCGATAACGCTGGCTGCAAACTGCGGGGAACGACCGATTGTTCTGCAGGCCGCTGTCTGATGGCGGGCGCGGCATTGCGAATCAGCGCAATTCGCGACTTGCAGAAGTCGCTGCGGAGCCGCCTGGTGCATACGCCCGTTGTGCGCTGTCCCGGACTGGAGGAGCACTATGGTGGCGATACCGAGATTTTCGCCAAGCTGGAGTTTCTGC
>JADFNG010000078.1 GCA_022563505.1 Pseudomonadota bacterium
GCCTTCAGCGAGGTCGCGGTTAATCGCCACACGCGTATCGAAGACAAAACACTCCCCCTGCCACCGATTTTCCTCATCGGCCATCTGATCCAGGTAATTGAGGATGCCTCCCTGGAGCTGATTAACCGCGGTGAAACCGAGCTCAAGCATCAGCGCGGTTGCCTTCTCGCAGCGAATACCGCCGGTGCAAAACATCGCCAGCGGTCGATTCTTGTCCGACATTGCCAGTTCCCGCGCAAACTGCGGAAATTCGCGGAAGCTTGTGTTGCCGGGATCAACCGCTTTGGGAAACGTACCAACCTCGATTTCATAGCGATTGCGGGTATCAATGATCAGAGTTTCCGGATTGTCGATCAGCACATTCCACTCTGCAGGCGACACGTGCTTGCCGGTACGTTGTTGGGGCAGGATATCCGGTCGCCCAAGCGGGACAATTTCTTTTTTGACGCGCACGCGCATGCGGCGAAAAGGTGCGCTTCCGGCCTCGGTCCAGCGGGCATCGATCGGTTGCTGCAGTGCCAGTTCCTTGCACAAGCCGTCAAAAACGATCTGTACATCATCACGGCCGCCCGCCAGCGTGCCATTGACCCCTTCTTTGGCAACCAGAATGGTACCGAGCAAGTGCAACTGTTCACATTGCGCTTGCAGCCGATCACGCAGTGCAGCGGGCTCCCTAATATCGACAAACTGGTAGAAAGAAACGACGTATGGCATCGGCTCTGCCCTTATTCCTCGAAGGTCTCACCGGCATCGGCAAATGTCAGTGACAGAATACTATGCCGAATCTCCTCACCCAGCACGAGTCGTGCATCTTCTCCGATTTGCGTGATGTCGTCATCGAACTCAAGCAAGCCTTCACTGTTACGGCGTAATACGTTCTTCGATCGAAGCTCAGCAATGAAATTCTGAAACAGCGCACGATCGAAAAAGTCCGGCGAGTGCAGCCCGTAAATCATAGAAAGACGTTCAGCGCTCTGTTGGCAAACCTTCTCGAGGACCGGGCGAGACAGGCTTCCCGAGCCGCTATTAACGAGCAGTGCGATCACCAGGTAGAAACGTTGCAGCATCGGCACCATCGATTGCCCCAGCATAAGAAGCTGGTAGGCCTTGGCTGACCCTGCGGGTGGTCGAACGAGCATGTTTTTCCTGCGAACCCGCTGCAAGATATCGAGATCGATGAGCGACTTAATCGCCTCGGTCGTCACAGCATCAATTTCCTCGTAATCCCACTTCAATCGAAGTTCGTTTTTCATGAATGGATAGATCAGGCGTATGAGCCGTTGCAGTTCGCTGTGCTTAATCTGGCGCCCCTGAATAAAACAGCAGGCAATCGACGCCGGTATCGCGAAGAGATGCAGTACATTATTGCGAAAATACGTCATCAGGACGGCATCGTATTCCGACATATTGACGACGTCGCCTAACGGATGCTCAGCGATGGTGATGACACCGAGTTCGACACCGTGTCGTACAATTTTTTCGGGCGACCAGTCCGGCAAGGTGACGGACGATGAGTAGCGAAAGCGCGCCAGAAGCTGCAGATAAACTTTAAGTTGACGGTGCAACTCCAATACCCCGATTGCCTGTTTCGGCGTTGACAACAACACCATGGCCAGCAAGCTGATCGGCGTCACTGCCGCAGCCGAATTGATACCGATCATGATGCGGTCACCGAGATTATCAATCACTTTAGCGATCCACACCGGGCGCTCATCACCGTTCTCGTCATCTTGCCGCCAGTTTGGTTTTACCTGTTCGATGACTGACTCAACCTCAATCGGCTCACCCACATTGACGTAGACCTTGCCGAAATTATTTCGCAGCGCCCTGATGGAGCGAATCAGGCCGAACAAAGACTCTGAGCGTTTTTCCGAACCACCCAGTTCATTAATAAATGCACCGCCCTCAATCAGTTTCTCGTAGCCGAAATAAACCGGTATGAAGACGATCGGTCGTCGCGGATTCTGCAGGTACGAGTTGACCGTCATCGCAAGCATGCCGGCCTTCGGTGTCAGCAATCGACCCGTCCGACTGCGCCCGCCCTCGACGAAATATTCCATCGCGTGACCGCGACTTAATATTTGATGCAGGTAGGCGTTAAAAACAGCCGTATACAAGCGATTGCCACGGAAACTCCGACGCAGGAAGAAGGCACCCGCGCGTCGCAAGAGCGGCCCAATCAGCGGAATATTAAGATTGATCCCTGCGGCCACGTGCGGCAGGCTCAACCCCTCCTGCATCAGGATATAACTCAGCAACAGATAGTCGAAGTGACTGCGATGGCACGGGACGTACACGATCTCACGATCCTTCGCGACTTCGTGCAGACGCTCAACATGACTCAGCACAATACCGTCGTAGATCCGGTTCCATACCCAGCCAAGCACACGCTCAAGAACACGCACGGTTGGATATGAAATATGCGCCGCAATCTCGCGCGTGTATTTACGAGCTTCGCGGGTTTTTAGTTCTACTTTCTCGCCTTTCTCACCCGCTTCCTGCGCAATAACCCGCTGCACAGCACGATCCTGCAAAATCGCGTTGGTTAATGTGCGGCGATGCGAAAGGTCCGGTCCAACGGTCGCAATACGCCGTTGACGAAAATGCACGCGCAGGATTCGAGATACCTTTCGAAAGCCAATTTCTGCTGCCAGCCCAGCGTGAATGACAGACCGCAGCGGTAGTGGCTCACTGAAACGCAACAAGGTATTTCTTCCCTGGAAAATGCTCACGAGCAGTTTTCGTGACCGCCCGGCAACGTCCCAGTTCTCAGCAAATAACAACTTTAACCAGGAGCTCTCTTTGGAGCGCGACCGTCCCCAATAGATTGCCACTGGAATCAACAGCAGTTCTTCGTTGTTCGACGCGCTGGCAGCCTTGAGGATGCGCCGCAATCGCGTCGAACCCTGAGCTCGCGGGCGCCTGAAGATGAAGCCCTGCATGCGCCGCATAACCACGACCCGGCGACCTTCGCGAAGGCCAGCAAAAGAAAGGGGTTCCGTCGGCGACGGCAAGCCATGCAGCCGACATACTCTCTCGAGCGCCAGCATGTCAGCAAGCCCCCCTGTCTCCAGTACGTAGCAAACAGATACCCGCGGATCGAGCAGAAGCTTCGCCGGCTTGTCGGGCTGTACGGCAGGACGCGCCCAGGTGGCAAATATCTTGCCGGCGATCCAGTACAGTGGCCGGAATAGTAGGCTGGCGAATTTCATGGCTGAGCAATTATTACAGAAAATCAGCTGCAGCCAAGCGTTGACTTTTCAATAAAAGAAGAAGTCCCCGTTGTATGTTTTACGCAACGACCCGCCGGCGCGGCGCTGAGAACCCGGCGCCCGCCGCTTACTGATCGGAGTCGTCTGTCTCGCCTTCCATTTTCTTCAACGCCTCATCCATCTGCTGCTTCTGCTGCATCACGATATCCTCGACCGCCTTGGCTTTATCGATCGATTCGATCAACGGATCAAATACCGTCTCGACGTCCTGCGCTTCTGTTGCGTCTGTTGTGTCCGTCTCCGTGTCTTCGGATGAACCGCATCCGACCAGCAGCAACAACAGGAATATTGAATAACATTTCATGATTTGCTCCATTCGCGGCTATTTAGCCGTCAATTCGTTTACAAAGCGCTGCAAGTAAGCGTTGATTTCATCGATGTTTTTGGTCAACCGATGTCCTCCATCCACGATGTGCAGTGTCGCAGCGCAGTCCCGGGCAAAACGTATGCTGTTCTCCACCGGCACAATGTCGTCGTGCCAGCCGTGTACGATCACCGTCGGGATATTCGCTGGCGGTGGCGTCAGCGCTTCGAAACCGTCCATGTAGTACGCCGGCGCAAGCACAAACAGACCCATCGCATTGACGGCAGCTGCCGCCGCCGTTGCCACATGTCCACCCATACTTGAGCCCACAAGAATCAGCGGCGCATCGATTTCGCTGCAAGCAGCGATCAACTTCGTAACCCTGTCGGCGGGATCCGCAATACCCTGATAGTCGATACTCTCAACACCGCATCCCATATCCCGAACCTGGTCGGACATCGCTCTGATTTTGGCACCCCAGGGACCGCTTTCCTGGCCGTGCGAAAAAACCACTACCGGCTTTGTCATTCGAGTATCCCCTGTCCGTCCTGACACAGATCTTCGATCTGGCGTGCAAGCAACCAGGCCCGATCCTGTCCCCATAGCGCCAGATCGCCAAGCTTGAAGGTGGGTACGCCCCACAATCCGACCTCCGTCAGCGCATCGCGATTCTGCTCGACCGCATCGCGCCATCCTGCATCGCTCATCGCAGCAGCCACTTCCGGCCAAAACAGGCCAGCCTGTTCCGCAACCTGGCGCATGCCCTTGTCGGTCGCAACATCGATCGCCTCATTCCAGATCGCGCTGCCCGCCGCCAGCACGAACTCTCGTTCCCGGCCTTCCTTTTTCGCGTAGGCAAAAACCGCCATGCACCGTTCGACCCCGGCACCCACGGGATCGCTGAATTTGGCGAACGGTATGTTCAGCCGCTCCGCCTCGCGTTGCGCATCGGTCGCAATGTACAGCAGTTTATCCCTGGGCACGGCCAGGCCACGCATCACCATCGGTAACACGGGCCGGATATCAAGGTGCAACCCGAACGCATTTGCAATCGCTGCCAGCGGAGCCAGCGCCAGGTACGAATAGGGACTTCGAAACGAATAAAACAATTCAAGCGGCGGCAGCGTTTCTGCCCGGACGGGCACGGTGGCAGGCAAATTGAGCCGGGTGGCCTGCTGTATCGACACCAGCGCCTGTGGCGGTTTTCCATGCCGACCAAGACCCAGCCCTTCCAGGCGAGAAACCAGGTAGTGCAAACGATCGACGCCCCAATACCATTCGCCGCCATAGTGCAGCATGGCGGGACTGTAGTGACCGAGCTTGCGCAGCGTGGCTTTGCTGCTCTCAATAATTTTTTGTGCACGGCCATCTGCAATGAACCCGCCAACCAGTCGCGAGACACCTTCTGCATCACCTCGCCAGTAAGCAGACAGCGCCGCTGCGAACAATTCCGGAAACTCTTCACTCGCGCACTGACTGGCAAGCACATCCAGCAACGCGCGCCGATGCTCAACCACCGGGGTATCGCCTTTATCGAGGAAAGGCACACCGAGCTCACGGGCAAGCAAGCGACAATCCACCGCTGCGTACTCTGCCAGCATGGCGGGCATGGGCGTGAACTCTTCGCCCAGAGCCTGTGCCAGGTACACATTGAGCTGGATATCGTAACCTTCGACAAGGCTGGGCAGATAGGCGCTCAGCAGATAGGAGTAGGGATCATCGAGTTGCAAAAATGCGCCAACCTCGTGCGCTTTACCGCTCATTCGGCGGCGCATTTCCGTGCTGAAACGTTTCACAGAACTGACACGCTCGTCGAGGAGCATATTGAGCGCCTTGGACCGAATCCTGTTTTTAATGCTCATGCGTCATCCCACGCGCCACGTGGCTTCCACAGGAATTCGTCAAGATCCGGTTGCCAGCGATACTTACGCATGTCGACCTTGCCACCGAGAATGGCCACGCCCTCCTGCAGCAGGCGTTTGCTTTGCTCATCGAATTGATCACTGCCCTTCTCAAACGCGATGGTCCCGCTCACCTGCAGGACACGATACCAGGGCACACCGTGACCCGGCGGCAAGTGTCGCAATGCGGAACCCACCTGGCGGGCACCGCGAGGCACACCGGCAATTTCTGCAATCTGCCCGTAACTGGCCACGAGACCCTCCGGAATCTCGCGAATCGTCTGCCAGATTTTCTCGAAGCGCTGTGCCTGGGCGTCATTCATGCCATCACCATCCTATGCGAGACCAAGCCGCGTACGAATCTCGCGGCGCGCCTCCAACAGTACGGTTTCCTTGTCAAGGCTATCAAGAATCTCCGCCACAACCTGTTTGGGACCGCCCGGACCCCAGGATTTTCCCTTGGATAAATACTCGTCAGCAATGCGACCAACGACGTAGGTACTGTAATAAGCCACCGCGCCCTGTGCACCCGCCGTGAGAATAGTCGACATACCCAGCGTACCGACCTTCAGTGCGCTGGACACGAAATGCAACGCCCACACCGTGCCCATCAGGGCTGCGGCCTCGGCCGCGATCACGCGAATCAGTGACCCCGCCTCCTTGCGAGTGAGTGGCAAGTCGTAGACGCGCGATAAATGTACCACCATGCCAACGTCGATAAAGGCGGCGGCGAACAGGTCGGCGATCGGCACGGGATTGAATGCCACGGCGATGCCTTTGGCCACACAGTAAGTGCGCACAAGTTTGTCACCGAGTTCGCGCCGTGCCTGGAGTATGCGACGACCGACCTGATCGCTCAGGTCAGCGGCGAACAGGCTCGCATTCAATGCGGCAAGCGTTTTGCCTTCCGCCTCAAAAATATCCCACAGACGCAGTTTCAGGTTGCCGATATCCGGGCTACGCGCACGCGTTGATGTCTTTTCGTGACCGTCACCGTCGATCTCAACGAGGGTGGCAGGTCTTGGTTCGGCCGCCACCGCGATGACATCACGCGGCTGCACCATGCCTGCTGTCTTGCTGCGAATCGAAGTCAGTAGTCCAGCGACATCATCGTCTGTGTAAAGATCACTCTTGTTCAGCGCGATGACAACCGGACGACCTTGCGCGAGCAGTATCTGCAGGGCGCCGCGCTCCGTTTCAGTGATATCACTGTCCAACACAAAAATCACCAGGTCCGCGCGGTTGGCAACCTCGCGGGCAAGCGATTCCCGATCCTCCCCGCCGGCTTCGTCCAGGCCTGGCGTGTCAATGAGAAAAACGCCGCCCGCTTCGATTTCCGACCACCGTTGCATCGATGCTTTGCGGGTTTCACCGTGCAACGGACTCACAGAAAACCGAGGCTCGCCGATGAGTGCATTCAGCAATGACGATTTGCCGGTGCTGACACGCCCGAGGACGGCGATATGCAGGTGACCGTGTTTGAGTCGATCGAGCATCGCCTCAACGGCATCGTAGTCATGCACGAGCGATTCACGGATGCCTTGCGGCAGACGAGCATCTTCGATCAACTCACGCAGGCTTTCACGCGCCAGCGCCAGGTGCGCGGAACCACCATCGTCAGGCGTTTCAGTCTTTGGCGGGCGATTGATCCAGGGCCATTTTGGCAACCTGTTCAACACCCGTTTCAATATACTCACCAATCGCGTCCTCGAAATCCTGTGCCGCGGCATCCGGTATCAGTTCACCGCGTTTCTCAAGCGTAAGGACCAGGCTCCGGCCAAGCGCATCGAAAATCAGACCGTAGGCCACCGCATGCACCAGCCCGCCCGCTACCGTGCCAATTCCAGGAAAGGCCTTCAGGCCATTACCTGCGACGGCCAGCGTCAAGGGCAGGACTTTGCCGGCACGACTCTGGCTCAATGACAGGAATTCCTCGATATCAAGATCACGCGGTGCCGCGCCGTAGAGCTTGCATAGCTGCTGAGTCATGAGCGTGCCGATGTAGCCCTGAATAATAATGTCCGTTCCCGGACTTACCGCCGCCATTGCACCAATGACAGCCTTGCGAGTTGCATTGCGAACGATCTGCCGGGAGCGCTGCACCCTGAACTGTGCTTCCGCCTCTGCCAGTTTTTCGGCCGCCAATGCAAACACCGCTCGATCTCGTCGCGTATCGAGCGAAGCACCCTCGCCATCAAGCAGCTTGTTGAGCGCGACCACCAGCACACCGATATCAGCCGGGCGCGAACGACGCACCACGTGTTCCGCTCCATTGCTGCGTCGCTCGATGACGTCCGCTTCCCCGCCAGCGGACACGGCGACAACGCGATCATGCTGTATTCCACTGCCCATATCGCTCAAATGGTCGAACAGGCGTTGCATGAGCAGCGACTGTTCCTCCGGGTTGTACCGATCCGACTTGTTCATGACGAGCACCAGCGGTTTGCCCAGCGCGAGTAACCATTCAATCGAATTTTTCTCACCTCTTGTCAGGTCACCGTCGCAAACAAAAAGAACGACGTGCGAGCGACGCGCTTCTTCTTCGGCCAATGCGTCCAGTCTTGCGTCAACACCTGCTGTCCCGGGAACATCGGTAAGGAGGATTTGTGTCCCCTCGTCGCTCCGCCATCGATAGTGGCGAATATCGACGGTCGAACCACCGACGGCATCAATTTTAACGTTGGCTGCAGGAATGAGCGCTTTGATCAGCGAACTCTTGCCGCCACTGATTTCTCCGAAAAAACACAGGTGCACAGACCCGGTCTCTTGTCTCTTTGCGAGTTCCTGTAATTCGGCCTGCGCCCGTCCGGTATCGACGCCGTCGCGATCGGCAGCGCGCAGGCGACGTGCAATCTCCTCCCTGGACAGTGGCGCAGAGAGTTGTGTCGATGGCTTGGGCTTGCGGCGTATGACAAGTCGGAACACCAGCCAGATCGCGATGATTGCCAGCGCGGCTATAACCGCCACATAGCCATAGAGCAGTACGCGAGACCCGCTGACCAGCCTGTCCCATACATTCAATGCCGACTCGGTGACGAATAGCAATGCGGCAATCGCGATGATAAACACAAGCGCCACAACGAGACCGATGGCCGTTCTGACGAAGCGATCCAGTTTCATAACAGGGAAGATTGCCCGAAATCGGGGTTGATAGAAAGCCATCGGAACATACTGTAAATTCCACGAAGTTCACCGTTGCCTTTCGAAGAGGATCTTCCATGCCTGTCCATAAAACATCGCGGCGCAGATTGCGCCGGATTCCAACCCTGCTTGCCGTTGCCCTGTTCGCTGCGTGCGGCGCGCAGGAATCCCCTGAATATGCGTCGCTGGTTGTCACCGATGCACGCATCTGGACAGGCGACTCGGCAAGGCCGTGGGCCGAGGCAATTGCAAGTCAGGGAGAAACCATTCTGGCGGTTGGCAGTGCCGCTGATATTGCGCCATTCATTGGAGAAGACACCGAGATCATCTCGATTCCCGGCAGCATGCTGGTGCCGGGATTTATTGACAGCCATGTACACTTTATTACCGGTGGCAGCGGACTCGCCTCCGTGCAGTTGCGCGATGCAGCGACACCGGAAGAATTCGTGCAACGCGTTGCTGATTTTGCAAGTGAACTTGAGCCCGGCGAGTGGATTCTTAATGGGACCTGGGATCACCAGAACTGGGGCGGCGAACTGCCGCGGCGTGAGTGGATCGACGCGGTGACTCCCGACAATCCGGTCTGGATAGACCGTCTCGATGGTCACATGTCTGTTGCCAATTCCCTGGCACTCAAACTCGCAGGCGTCGACGCGGATACGGCCGATATCGATGGCGGCGAAGTCGTGCGCGACGCCGCGGGCAGACCAACGGGCGTCTTCAAGGATAACGCCATGATGCTCGTCAGCCACGCCATTCCTCCTTCAAGCGAAGCGAAGCTCGACCGCGAAGTCAAAGCCGCGATGCAGTACGTGGCTGGAAACGGCGTCACCTCCGTGCACGACATGGCGGACCGGGTGAGCCTGGCCGCATACCGTCGCGCCAAGAGCAAAGATGAACTCATCACTCGTATCTACTCGGTCATGCCGCTGTCAGAATGGCAGCAACTCAGCGACGAACTGGCCATCAATGGCAGTGGCGATCATTGGCTAAAAATCGGTGGGCTGAAGGGTTTCATGGATGGCTCGCTGGGATCTCATACGGCAGCATTCCTGCAACCGTTCACCGACGCACCGGATGAAAGCGGTTTCCTGATTAACACATTAAGCGATATGCACACGTGGATCCGCAATGCGGATGCAGCAGGCATGCAGGTTATCGTGCATGCCATCGGCGACAGTGCCATACGCGATTTGCTCGATATTTATCTCGATGTAGAAGAACAAAACGGCGAACGCGATCGCCGTTTTCGCATAGAGCACGCGCAGCATATAGATCCGCAGGACATTCCGCGTTTCGCAATTCAGCGGGTCATCGCAAGCATGCAGCCCTACCACGCCATCGACGATGGTCGCTGGGCAGACAAGGTCATCGGAGCTGAAAGAGCGAAGACGGCGTATGCCTTTCACTCTTTGATCGATGACGGCGCACATGTGGCGTTCGGCAGCGACTGGTTTGTCGCACCGGCGACGCCGATCGAAGGGATTTATGCGGCCGTGACGCGACGCACGCTGGACGATGCAAATCCGGATGGCTGGGTGCCCGCGCAGAAAATCACCGTTGAGCAGGCCTTGCGTGCCTATACCTATGAAGCAGCCTACGCTTCCTTTGAAGAAGACATTAAGGGAACCTTGAAAACCGGCATGCTTGCTGATTTTGTGTTGCTGGATCGGGTTATCACGGATATCCCAGCGGAAGATATTCGCGACACCAGCGTACTGCGGACGATTGTTGGTGGCCGGGTGGTTTATTCGCTGCATTGAAATCATGCTACCAACCGCAGGCTTCGCGGTCGCGCCGCAGGTGACGCTCCTGCAATTTTTCTCTTGGCACTTTTGTAGGAGCGTCACCCGAGGCGCGACCCACCCTACAACATAAACCCAAGATCGCGTTCAATGAAGTTATCGAGATTCGGCGCCACCGAAGACAGGTCAACATCATCAATACCAAACCACCTTGCGAGCGTCGCCGCATACTGGTCCGCCGACGTCGTGGGAATCATCCTGCCACCGCCCACATCATCGTCGCCACCAATTTGCAATAGCGGATAGGTTCCATACATATCCCCATTGACCGCATCGCCGACCACCAGTTGTATTCCACCCCAACCGTGATCCGTGCCATCGCCATTGGAGGTTAACGTGCGCCCGAAGTCGGACTGCGTGAATGAGGTCACTGAGTCGGCCACACCCATCTCGACGGTTGCGTCGTAGAAGGCTGTGAGCGCACCGCTGATGCCGCCAAGAAGTCCTGGCTGGTTCATGACCTGATCGTCATGGGAGTCGAAACCGCCAGTGGCCACAAAGAAAATTTGTCGCTGCATTTGCAAATCATCGCGCACGTCAATCAGTTGCGCGATCGTCTGCAGTTGCTGTCCGAGCTGTGATTGCGGAAACACGGTATTGCGAAGCGGCGCATTCGCGATCGCGTTGCTGACAAGATCAGCGGATGCCACGGCACGCTGCTGAATTTCCGCAAAGCCTCGCTCGTAAATCGAATCGTAGTTTGCCGCAATAATATTTGCGAACGCCTGCCGTTGCTCCATGAACGGTGAAGTATCGCCGAAGCCGTCAAATTGAATGGGTCCACCGGGACCCATGACATAGGCAATCGTATCGCTGGCCGATTGAAACAGAGAGCTGCCGAACAAAGAGGCATTCGTCGCCATCTGCTGCCCGGCAACATTCAACCGAATGAGGTCAGCGATGCGTCCGGCCCAGCCGGTCTTGCTGACACTCGCGCCTTTGAGTGAGTGCCACTGATCCTGCTGATCATTGTGCGAGAACAACTGCGGTGGAAGCATCGTCGCGCCGTTCAGGTACTGGTCCTTGGTGGTGGGCTCTACGAGGGGACCCATATTGCTGATCAGCGCAACCCGATTGCTGCCGAATAATCCCTGCAATCCGGTCATCGAGGGGTGCAGGCCGTAATCAGCACCAGCGGGTGTTGCAGGCGTAATCGGCAACAGGTCGGTCTGGGCGATCGCGAGATTCTGTCGCGATGCCGCGTAGACACCGTACTCAGCATTGCTCCTCGGCACCAGCATGTTGAACGAATCATTGCCGCCAAACAGGAAAACGCAAACCAGCGCCTTGTAGTCCTCGAACGGTGCCACCATGCCGACTCCCTGCGCAAATGCACCCCCTGGATAGCTGGCAAATGCGGCGGCGGCCCCTGCACCGGTTGCCTTGAGAAATTGTCGCCGATTAAACGCTGCCATGCTGTTCTCCTAGTCCGGGCTAGCGCTGAAACGCGTATTCCGGTGACGTTACAACGAGGTAAATCGTTTCTGCGACGCGCAAGGCGTCATCGTCGGGGCCTGCGATCAGCGCAAGCATGCCGCCAATCTCATCACGAAGCACTTGTGAAATCCGTCCCGCCATGAGTTTCTCAACCACTCTGTTGATCAATGCCTCCGCATCGTCCGCAATCAGCATTTCTTCAGCGACATCGATGAGCACATCGTCCTCACTCAGGTCCGCGCTCGCCGCATTGTTCGAATTAGCAAAAAATGACTGGTAGAACATGTAGTTGGTTATGAGCGTATTCTGGTATTCGGTCGCAATCTCGAGTTCCGGTGCCACGAAATCGCTGTCCCTGAATTCTCCGGGCGGTGCATAGAACGGACTGAAGAAATTGAAAACGGATGGGGACTGCAGCGGCCCTTGAGCCAAAAATATGAAGGGTGGAATCTGTGCAAGAAGCTGGTATTTGCCGCTGACCGAGGTGGCATTGTAGGCGCGCCAAAGCTGTGTCAATCGCAACAGCGGTTCCTTGACCTTGCCATCAGGATCCATTGCCAATTCGGGTCGCGCCTCCTCATCGAGAAGTATCGCTTTGACCACGGCACCCAGGTCGCCGCGGACACCCTGGCCATTGTCATTGAAAACCCCGGCGACGCGCGCCACGTACGACGGTGACGGATTGCTCGTGACCAGGCGCTGAATCAGCCGAATGGAAACAAAAGGTCCGACATTCGGGTGGTTAAAAATATTGTCGAGTGCCGCGGCGAGATCCTCGTCGCCGCTTTGCCCTGCCGGTAGCACCACGCCATTCAGTAATATTTTCTCGCCGGTATCGTGGTGTGAGGGATAGAGTTGCATCGGTACGGTCTGATTGAAGGCATTGGGCCTTGCCAGATCAAAACTTGGCGCACCGGCGAAATTCCATCCCGTATATACGTGGGCGAACCCCTCGATGATCTGTTGATTGTAGGTCGGGATCGGCAGGTTCTGAGCATCGCGCACAACAGTGCCGTCCAGATTCAGCTCAACAAGACCGATGGAAAACAATTGCATCAGCTCACGCGCATAATTTTCGTCCGGTCGAATGTTAAGTGCGGCATCCGGTTTCTCGTTGCCCAGCATGCTCAGGTAAACGCCCATGGCCGGGTGCAAGGTGACCGCTTCCATTAACTGCCGGTAGTTGCCAAACGCATTTCTTGCCAGCAAATCGTGATAATCGGCAAGCGAGAACGGCAGGCCGCCGAGCGCACCTATCTGCGACACCACCATGATTTCGGACAACGCGAAAGCAACGCGCTGTCGCAACTGATC
>JADFNG010000079.1:0-10814 GCA_022563505.1 Pseudomonadota bacterium
GAATAAGCTGCTACGCACTTCGGCACCCTGGGACTCAACCAAGTTGCCGCCAGCCGCGGGACTTTCCGGGCCCCATCCAATAACCCGCGATCACCACGTCGCGGGTTTTTCTTGTGGAAAGCCAGAACTTGATGATTGGCTTGAACGACGGGCCCACAAAAACCACGCAGCCGGCGACACGAAAGTTTTTGTCGTTAGCAACGAGAAAGACGAGGTCGTGGCCTATGTCGCTATTAGCGCTGCATCGGTAGCCAGAGGCAACGCAACATCCCGGCTTCGGCGCAATGCGCCGGATCCGGTTCCGATGGGATTGATTGCCCGGTTAGCCGTTAGAAAGGACATGGAAGGTCAGAGAATTGGGTCATCATTGCTGCGAGAGGCAATATTGCGAATCGTGCATGCCAGCGAGCACATAGGAATAAGGGGAATTCTCGTGCACGCAATGGACGACGATGCGGTGAGTTTTTACCGGCATATGGGTTTTCGGCGTTCGCCAATTGATGCAATGACACTAATGATTTCATTGAACGAGATCGAGGTGGAACTGATCCGCGGAACGCAGTGAGGAACATCCCTCCTGACTTCATCGACACAACTCTCACTCATATTGGGTCAGGGTATTGTTATAATTATGAATCCATATTGACAGTTACGGAATTATAGATGCATAATTAAATATGTTTAGTGATACTCAAATTCGTGAAGTTTTTCATTTCTATTTTCTCGACCGGCTCCTGAAGCTGACGGATCCCGGCTTGTACATACTCAAGGGTGGGGTGAATCTTCGCTTCTTTTTCAAAAGTCCCCGGTATTCCGAGGATATGGCTATCGACGTATTGAGCGGTAGTGTTCAGACCTTAAAAAAAAACGGCTACAAGATTCTTAACGATGGCGCGTTTCAGCGCAGCCTGCGATCGTTTGATATCGCAAACATAGAGGTCAATGATCCGGGCAAGGCCAAACAGACGCAAACAACCCAGCGTTTCCGCTTGGGATTAATTACTCCGGCCGGTCATCGATTACCAACCAAGGTCGAATTTTCCCGGCGTAATGGGTCCGGCAACGGTGAGTCTGAATCGGCGCTTGTTGATGCTGAAATCGCTCGTGCTTATCGAAAACTTGCCTTTCGATGCCCCCACTACACCGGCGGCGCAGCCGTTGTCCAGAAATTACGGGCGCTCGCTGGTCGGCCTGTCACGCAGGCACGCGATGTGTTCGACCTTGCCATTCTGATTAGAGGAGGGCACGGCGCATCGGTGCCATGGTCGCGACTACTGCCAGAAGATGAGCATGCGAAAGCACTTGATTGCCTGATGAGCCTGACCTGGCCGGACTACGACGGACAAGTCGTGGAGTTTCTGGAAATGGAAGGTCGAGAGGAGTACGGCAACAGGGGCGCCTGGGATTCGCTGCAGAATTTGGTGCTGAGCCGGCTGGAAGCCGATGCCTGATTTACTCAACACTGAAGGCTTCGTTATCTTCACGACTCGCGAGTTTGCGAATCGCGCCGGCATCTCGATGTCAGCGGCTGCAAAACGATTGTCGCGGCTGTCGGATAAGGAATCTCTGATGCGAATCACAAAAGGCGTGTGGGGAAATACCAGTCACCCGTACTTTCATCCCTTATCGTGCGTTCCTTATTTACTCGGCAAGGAGCAGGGTTTCGTTTCGTTTCTGACGGCACTGCATCTGCACGGCGTGATTTCACAAATCCCAAAATCGATCCAGGTTGCGACAACCGGTCATGGTCGCTTGCTTGATTCGCCGATTGGTCGTTATGAGTTCTTTCAGATCAAGCCGGAACTGATGACGCAAGGGACTGAATGGAGTGAAACGCGGCTGCCCTATCTGCTCGCCACACCGGAAAAAGCATTGCTCGATACGCTGTATCTCTCCACGCGCAAGAGTCGACGATTCTCGCGCCTGCCGGAGGTTGATGTAGTGCAGTCCGGATTTCGTGTGAAGGAGTTCGAGCGCCTTCTGGAACAACTTCCTATTCCGACACGTATCTTGTCGGCTATGCGCTCACAATGGACGGCTATTCAATTATTCAGCATTAATGCCTGAAAACGTGTGAGGTCATTGAGTGGCACTATCGCTAGGCTTCTTCGTTGACAGGCGAACGAAGGACACAAGAGCATTTCCGCCTGAGCTTCGCCGGGCAGGCCGGAGAAAACTGCTCTATTTGCATGATGCGAGTGAGCTCAAGGATCTTAGGGTGCCACCGGGCAATCGTCTCGAGGGTTTGAAGGGGCGGCGAAAAGGGCTTTACTCAATCCGGATCAACGATCAATGGAGAGTTATTTTCCATTGGCAAGGTGGCAACGCCTTCGATGTAGAAGTTGTCGATTATCACTAACAGGGGCAGCAGCCATGGCCAGACAACCTAAAAACCCATTTCACCCCGGCGTGATCTTGCTTGAGGAGTTTCTCGAACCAGTCGGCGTTACCCAGGCGTCTCTTGCACAAAAAATTGGCTGGACGAAAGCCAGATTGAATGAACTCATCAAAGGGAAGCGAGGGATAACAGCGGCAGCGGCACTTGATCTTGCCGGTGCGCTGGGTACATCGGCGAAGTTATGGATGAACCTGCAAGCTACTTATGACCTGGACAAAGCTGAAAAAGCGAGGCGTGTTGCATGAATCGGAAGGCTGTTTATCGCTCGCCTGAAGCATTCAGCAATCAATATGTCAGCCTGGCAGTGACCGCAGAAACTGCATTTGGGGCTTCGTGGCAGCAAGGCAAAACTGGCTGCGTGGGTCGAGGCGGGCGACCGTGGCATCAGAGGTATCGGCGTCGGCTGGGTATCTGGAGTCGATTGATCCCGGTACGTCCAGCGCGCGCAAGGCGGAGTTTGAGCAGCAGTTGTTGCGGTATTGCCGTTTTGATACTGAGATGATGGTGGATATTATTAGGTTTTTCAGTTACTAACCACGTGATCTTATAGTGAATTCTCGGCGTTTTCTAGAACCGTGCATTGTTGGTCGCGCCTCAGGAGACGCTCCTACAGGTTTTTCAGGGTATGTCGACGATCAGTTGCAGGAAGATCAGGCCTTTTATGCTGAACTTGGGAAAGGGAGGCACCACCGTCATGCGCAGGTTTGTCCGGCTATCAAAGCTTGTCTGCATGGACGGTAGCAAGTAGGGAACGATGTATGAGCCAGCCTTTTGCTTGAATTCCTGTTCATAAAGCAGCCCGATCTTGAAGCCGAAGTCCAGATAGCGAGACACCGGTCGGTATACACCAAAACCAACCGCAATGGCTATGTCTGAGTAAGAATCCTGGTAAACATCCAGCTCCCAGTATTTATTCCAGCCATTCAGGATGGCCTTATCGCTTTTGCTGGCGCCGCTGGATTTTTCGATACCCAACCCCCACGCCAGCTGGTTGGTGTCCTTGCCTTTATCGACATGCAGGGCATATCCGTTAAGGTGCAACCGATACGCAGCGGTGACGGTTTCAGGTTCCTGAGCCAGCGAGAATGAAACAGGCAACAAGAGCAGAATGATCAGGCATGAATGAGTCTGTCTGTTCGACAATGTAGCCGACACCATTTCTAGTCAACTTCGGCTACGGGTTCAAGTTTCATCGGGTGAGACCCCTCTTCACGGGTCCTTAGAAAGGGGATCAGGGCGAGGGCCACGACGACGAACATCGCGTCAAGATACAGTGCTGTCGAGTAACCCATCGTCTCGGCCACAAGCGGATTTGTCATTCCCATAAAACAGTCCGTGCAGGATGATTGAGCGCATTATTTTTCTCATTGTGAGCGCCGGGAGATCATTGAAGCATATAACGCTCGCCTGTATGTCGTTGACGTTATAACGTTATGAAGGAAATATACAGGCGTGCCAATAGAATGATTGTAGGCGCGTCAGGTGAAGCAGCGGTGATTCAGTAGTAGAGTACCGAAAGCAAAAACAGAATACCTGAGGGGAAAGTCCTGTGACTAAATTCGTCGTCGCGTTTGCGACCGTTGCGTTATGCCTGACTGCTTGCACAAACGGAGCGCCGGATGGTGAAACGTCCACGCCATTCGCCGGCCGCTACCAGCCATTGCCCGGTGTCACGACGTTGCTGCGCGGTGCCACGGTTTTGACGGGCACGGGCTCGCGACTCGAGAATGCGGATGTACTGTTGAGTGATGGCAAAATTGTTGCGGTCGGCGTCGGACTGGATGCCGACGGCGCGGAGGTGGTTGACGCCAGCGGCAAATGGATTACGCCGGGCATAATCGACATTCACTCCCATCTTGGCGTTTACCCGTCACCCCGTACAGCATCGAGCTCTGACGGCAACGAAGCCACGGAGCCGGTCACCGCACAGGTCTGGGCGGAGCACAGCGTCTGGCCCCAGGATCCGGGATTCGTGACGGCATTGGCCGGCGGCGTTACCTCGCTGCAGATCCTGCCGGGCTCCGCCAACCTGATCGGTGGCCGCGGTGTCACGCTGAAGAATGTGCCGGGACGTGATGTGCAAAGCATGAAGTTTCCCGGTGCGCCGTACGGCCTGAAGATGGCGTGCGGCGAGAATCCGAAACGTGTTTATGGCGGCCGCGGCACTGCACCTTCGACCCGAATGGGCAACGTCGCGGGTTACCGGACTGCCTGGATTGAGGCGGCCGATTATCGCGACAAGATGAAGGCCGCTGCCGAAGGCAAGGGAGAGGCACCGATGCGCGATCTCAATCTCGAGACGCTGGTCGGTGTGCTGGACGGCGAGATTCTCGTGCACAATCATTGTTACCGTGCCGACGAAATGTCGGTCATGCTCGATCTTGCCGAAGAGTTCGGCTACAAGGTCACCGCATTTCATCATGCGGTCGAAGCCTACAAAATAGGCGATCTCCTGGCCGAAAACGGCACCTGCGCGGCAATGTGGGCGGACTGGTGGGGTTTCAAGATGGAGGCCTACGACGGCATCCGCGAGAATGCGGCGCTGGTCGATGCGGCCGGTGCCTGCGCAATCATCCATTCCGATGATGCCATCGGCATTCAGCAATTGAACCAGGAAACGGCCAAGGTCATGGGTGCCGCCGCACGTGTTGGCATCGACATTGCGCCAGAGCACGCCATCCAGTGGATTACCAGCAATGTTGCAACGGCGCTTGGCATCGCTGACGATGTCGGCACGCTTGAGCCAGGAAAAATGGCCGATGTCGTTCTCTGGAGTGGCAGCCCTTTCAGCGTTTACACGCGAGCCGAACTTGTCTACATCGACGGTGCGCTTGTTTATGACCGCAATAATCCTGCCGATAATCCGGTGACCGACTTCTCGCTCGGGACGTCCAGCTTGACAGGAGGTGCATTATGAATCATGCAATTTCCAAGTCGATAATTATCGCAATTTTCTTCTGCGGGCTGGCGTCTGCGCAGATCACCGCCATTGTCGGTGGCACGGTGCACACCGTGGGTCCCGCCGGCACGATAGAGAACGCCACCATACTGATTGAAGACGGTGTCATTACTGCGGTGGGCAAAAATATTTCAACTCCGTCCGGCGCAACGATCATCAATGCTGCCGGGAAGATTGTGACGCCGGGTCTCTTCACGCCGTTTGGGCAACTGGGACTCGTGGAGATCGGCAACTCGGCAGGACCGCTCGACGCCGTGCAACGGGGTGAGCAGTTCACGGCAGGTTTTGATATTGCCGATGCGTTCAATCCGCGTTCAACATTGATCGCAGTCAACCGCATCGAAGGTGTGACTCGCGCGCTGATCGCGCCACAAGCGCGACGCACAGACGAGCAAGGGCGCAGCAGTCATGTGATTTCCGGATTGGCAGCCGTCGTGAATCTCGGCGATCAACCCGGACACATCGACAAGCGTGCTGCCGCTCTCGTCGTGAGTCTTGGCGAACGCGGCAGCAGCCTTGCCGGGGCATCGCGCGTATCGGCGTTGCTCGTCTTGCGCAATGCACTGGATGAAGCGATCGATTATCGAGCCAACAAGAATGCCTTTGAACGCGGCCAGCGTCGCGAGTACATCTACAGCATTGCGGATCTCGAAGCGCTGCAAGGTGTGTTGACGGGCGACATTCCCCTGCTGGCACATGTCGAGCGTGCGAGCGACATGGAGGTGCTCATACGACTGACTGCCCAATACGGTATCCGCGCCATCATTATGGGTGGTACCGAGGCCTGGATGATCGCCGACCAGTTAGCGGCCGCCCATATCCCGGTTCTCATGGCACCCACCGCCAACCTGCCAGCCAATTTTGACCGCATTAACGCGCGGCGCGATGCAGCGGGATTGCTGGTGAGTGCGGGCGTCAAGATCGGTTTCGCCGGCCCGCAAAGCCAGACGCATAACGCGCGCAATATCACGCAGTCCGCGGGCAACGCGGTATCGGAAGGGCTGTCCTGGGATGACGCGCTTCGAGCGATTACCTTGGCACCGGCTGAGATTTACGGTCTGGCGGACCAGATCGGCAGCATTGAGGCAGGCAAACAAGCCGATATCGTTATCTGGCCGGGCGACCCGCTGGAACTGACCAACTATCCGGAGAAAGTGTTCATCAAGGGCAATTCCATCTCGATGGTCAGTCGACAGACGCTGCTGCGTGATCGCTATTTGCAGACGGAAACGGGGAAGCCGCCGGCGTTTCGGCGCTAGGCATCGAATTTCGGAGATCGGGAGAGGCATCTGCTAATTTTCCCATTGGCACACCCCCGGCAATTGCAGCTCGCGCCGTTCCATGATCCAATTTGATCGTGGAAATATCGGCAACCGACCTGATCACGCTCAAGGAAGCCTATGCAAGGCTTGAGAACCCTTCGCTCGCCATACGCTTGAGTTCGGCAGTGGGAATGCCCGTGGAAGCGGTGGCGAAGCAGCTCGCGAAAAAGGTGCCCAAGGCGTTGATGGATGTGGTCGATGATTCGACGCGCAAGGCCATCGAGTTTGTCATGCGCAATACGGTGCGGACTTTAATGGGCGATGAGCCTGTTCCGGCGAGCCCGCGACTGCACAAAGCGGCGGCAGCAACGACAGGCGCCGTCTCCGGATTCTTCGGCATTCAGTCACTCATTATCGAATTGCCGGTGACGACCGGAATCATGTTCCGCTCGATTGTCGACATTGCGCGTGCAGAAGGGGAGTCGCCACAGGACAATGAAACGATCATCAATGCCATGCAGGTCTTTACGATGGGCAGCGGCCTGTCGGATAAAGATGATGCGGCAGAAACGTCCTACTACGGAGCGCGTCTTGCGCTCAGCAAAGCAGTGGGCGATGCATTGCAGTATCTCGCCACGCACGGGTTGCGCAATGCCAGCGCGCCGGTACTAATGCGTTTTGTGTCTGCAATTGCCAGTCGATTCGGCATCGTGGTGACGCAAAAAGCAATGGCACAAGCGTTGCCAATTGTCGGTGCCGTTGGCGGAGGGCTGGTGAATACGATGTTCATTTCGCATTTCCAGGATATGGCTCGCGGGCATTTCGCTATCAGACGGCTCGAGCGTCAGTATGGAGTCGATGCCGTGCGCGAGTCTTACCAGCAATTGGTCGTCGATGACAACAGGTAGGGGATTTTAGATTTGTGGGATCGCGCCTCAGGAGACGCTCCTACAGGAGTGCCAATCGAGGCGCTGTAGCGTCTCCTGAGGCGCGATCACCACCGAGCGTACCACTCCCTGGCGTGTACCAGGCCTCGGCATCTTCCCTGGTCTTCCAGATATAAACGCCGCCCACACCGGCAGACCCCGATACGTTGTACTTCGTGAGCAATCCATTGGCCTTTGCGGCAACGAACTTCGGTGTGGAACTCAAACTCAGTTTCACCATTGCATCGTGATCAGGTTCTGGAATATCCATCTGCACAATCGCAACATACATTCTTGACGCTCCCTTGAATTGAACTGCACTGCACGACAATACTGCATGCACGCATTAATCGCCGTAACCCTCGGGCAAGTCGAATTCGAGATTCTCCAGCAGAAATGACCATCGATCGGCATATGCTTCGATCACTTTGTCCGTTGGTACGCCGGCGCCGTGACCTGCTCGGGTTTCGATGCGAATCAGTACCGGCGCATCACCGGCTTGCGCTGCCTGCAGTGCCGCGGCGTATTTAAAACTGTGGCTCGGGACAACACGGTCGTCGGTGTCGGCCGTCGTAACGAGCACCGCCGGGTATTGCGTCCCCGGTTTGATGTTGTGATACGGCGAATACGCATACAGTGCCTTGAACTCGTCTGGATCGTCAGCCGAACCGTAATCGTCAACCCAGAAGCGACCGGCTGTGAACTGGTGAAAGCGCAGCATGTCCATGACGCCGACCGCCGGGATCGCTGCAGCGAATAAATCCGGCCGCTGATTCGTGACAACGCCGACCAGCAGTCCGCCATTGCTGCCGCCGAATATGGCCAGCTTGCCGGGATTGGTGTAATTCTCCTTGATAAGGTATTCACCGGCTGCGATGAAATCGTCGAACACGTTTTGTTTGTTTAGCTTCGTTCCCGCCTGGTGCCATTCCTCGCCATACTCGCCGCCACCGCGCAAATTGGCGACCGCGTAAATACCGCCCATTTCCATCCACGCCAGCCGCGTGATCGAGAAACTCGGCTTCATGGAGATATTGAAGCCGCCATAGCCGTACAGCATGGTTGGCCGCTTGCCGTCCGGGACAACATCCTTGCGGTGCGAAATAAACATCGGTATACGGGTGCCGTCCTTTGACTCATAGAACACCTGCTTGACCACGTATTCGTCACCATTGAAGTCCACGTCGGATTGTTTGAACACGCTGACTTCGCCGGTAACGACATTCAGTCGACTGATGGTTGGGGGCGTGTCGAAGCTCTCATAACTGAAAAATGTCTCCGGGTCGTCCATCCGGCCGCTGAAACCCGCGGCAGTGCCAATGCCGGGCAAGTCCACGGAACCGACCTGTTTGCCATCGGTATCGAATATTTTCACCAGCGACCATGCATCCTGCATGTACTCTCCGATCACGCGCCCGCCGACCAGGCTGGCACTCGAAAGCACGTCGATGTGCTGGGGAATCACTTCGCGCGGCTGGTCAGGATTGTGCACATCAATCGCAATCAGGCGACCCCGTGGCGCATCCTTGTTGGTTCGAAAATACAGCTCGCTGCCTTCATTGCCGACCAGTGTGTAGTCGAAGTCGAAGCCTTCGATCAGCATCACGGGTTCCGCGTCCTCGGCTTGCAAATCCTGGTAGACGATCTGGTAACGATCATCGGTGCCTTTCCAGACAGTGATGATCAGGTAGTGACCGTCATCGGTAACATTGGCGCTATAGCCCCAGTCAGGGTGCTCCGGCCGGCTGTAGATCAGTGTGTCAGCCTCTTGCGCATCGCCAATGCGGTGGAAATACACGGCCTGGTCCTTGTTCAGCGACTGGAATTTCTCATCGGCGTCTGTCGCCGGATAGCGGCTGTAGTAAAAACCCGAACCGTCGTCTGCCCAGGACAAGCCGGTAAACTTGAGCCACTCCAGTTTGTCGTCCAGCACCTCGCCGGTGTTGATATTCATGACACGAGCGACGCGCCAGTCCGAACCGCCGTCCTGAACCAGGTACGCAAAATAATCGCCATTCGGACCGGGAAAATAACTGGCCAGTGCGATCGTGCCGTCATCCGACCAGGTGTTTGGGTCGATCAAGAGCTCGGCTTCATCGTCGAGGGATTCCTGCCGGTAAATGACGTCCTGATTTTGCAGCCCGTCGTTGTAGCTGTAAAAATATCGACCGCCCTTTTTCTCCGGCAATCCGTATCGTTCGTAATCCCACAAGGCCTCAAGGCGTGCGCGTATGAGTTTGCGTTCCTCGATCGTTGCAAGGTAAGCGAAGGTTAATTCGTTTTCATGATCGACCCACTGCTTGACCGCTTCGCTTTCACGCACGTCGTCCTCGAGCCAGCGGTAAGGATCGGCCACGATAGTGCCGTGGTAATCATCGGTGTGATCGACCGTTGCTGTGTGCGGGTATTGAATGACGTCTGCCTCCGATACGGGTGTGTCGTTGCCACAAGCGGCGAGCGCCGACATGGTTGCAAGTATGACGGTATGGTTCCAATTCATGATGAGCTTCTTTGTGAATTATTGAGAGCGGCAATGCGCCACTCTTGAAAAGGGGCCAGGTTTATTTTGACGTAACGCGAAATCTCGCCGACAAATAAACCTGACCCCATTGTGTGTTCCCATCAATAGCGCCAACTGGTGAGGTCGGCACCTTCCGGCGCGGTTTTTTCAATGCGCTTGAGAATCTTCGGCAGGTACATCGTGTTGTAGCGCAGTCGCGAGATGTGATTGCCATTCTCCTGGTCGCCGTTCCAGCAGTGTTCGGCGCGATCACCGTAATCCACTTCCCCATCGTAGTATGGGTCAGTCGTGTTTTCCAGAAAGGTTTCAGTGAGATAGACGGCATTGTTAAGGTAATAGTTATCCATATCACCCACGTAAATATGCAGTTTCCCCTGCAGCTTTGGCCCTAAGGTCGCCCAGTCGCGTTGCAGGATATGGCGCAGGTCGTAGTTCTCTTTCCAGTACTCCGCCACCTCATGATCGATCTCGCCGGTCTCCTTGTCCCACAGTCGTACAGGGTATCCATCCTCACCCATGGGCGAGTAGGTCGCCTCCCAGATATCGTACTGTTGCCCGGATCGACCCTTGTCGCCGAGTACTGCTTCCAGGCGGTTGTAGTCGTACTGGCTTGCGTCGATGTTGCCGAGGTAATCGCGGTGTCCGGGTCGCGGCAGCTTCTGAAACTGGCTGTCGTACCAGTAACCGTTACTGTCTGTGTAGATCTCGGTGGTCGCCTTGTCATTAAAAAAAACATTGATGGGATTGA
>JADFNG010000079.1:10824-13146 GCA_022563505.1 Pseudomonadota bacterium
CCAGAACGGCACAGGCTTCCCTCTCTTCTAGGATGGCCTCGCGTATCTCCTTGGCCGCGAATTCAAGCGCGCAGTCCTCGCAGACGTTGAGGCTGCCGTGCTCGTTCTCGCGGGGCTTGCTGGACCAAAGGAAGTCTCTGAGCCTTTTGCCCCTGTCCCAGAGGGCCTTCTGTTCTGGTGTCATGGTTGAATCCTTAGTTTGCCGAGGCCATAGAGGCGTCGCCAAGGTGCAGGTCGATGACTATCTTCGTCAACGAATGCGCCAGGCGGGTCGAGCCACCGTAGGTGAAGCGTGCCCATCCTTCGCCGAGACCGCGAAACTGTTCCTCAATGTAAGGAATCAGTTCGTAGGTGAGCGCATCGCCATAGGGTCCCTGGCTGGCCGAGTTCACGGCATAGGAATCATCGTAGTACGGCGTTGGATGCTGAATCTCGATCACGATGAAACGGGGAAAGTCATCACTGATCCAGGTCTGGTAAAAGTCATACTCTTCCTGTTGCTGGATGATGTTGTAACCATCGATGTTGAAGCGGCTGCTGTATTCGGGTTCGAGGTCCGGATCGGGTGGGTCTGTCCGAAAGCCGCCAAAGTCGTCGGGAAAATGGCCGTGAAAAATCATCAGTGGGTAGCGCGCTTCAGGGTGTGCATCGAATCCCCTCGGCAGCAACACGTGCGCGCCAAGATAAATGTCCTCGCCCCAGAAGTCCGATAACAACTTGCTGCGCATTTGAATGTGCTTGACGAATTCAGTGTCTGCGGGCGGCTCGATGTCTGCAATAACCTGGTCGAGCACCAGTTTGTACGAGCCAGAGCCTGATGCGTCGATGACGATCTGCACTGGCGTAGAATAGAAATTGCCGGGCTTGCGATTCCAGTGCTGGCCCTCACCCCGATCCGGCGGCAAGCTAACGACCTTGCCATTGCCCAGGTGATAATCCTTGTAACGATTCAGGAGCGCCTGCACGTAATAGGTGCCCGGCGGCAGTTTCGATAAATCGGCCAACGGGAAGCCAATGGCGTCCTTGTCGATCACTGTGTCCGTCCCGCTTTTCCAGCCATTTACATTGAGGCCGAAGATGAGCTGACTATCGGCTGAATTGTTGACGAGGAAACGCGGTTCCTTGTCGTCGTGAGTCGCCAGTAGCAATAGCAAACGACCGTCCTGCGGGTTTTCAGACAGTGCAGAGTCAAAACGGATCGAGAACGACGGGCCATGTTCTTGTTCAGCACCAGTGTCCGCCAAGCTGGCGAAAGACAGGCAATACAGAAGTGTAAATGGAAGGGCGGCAGACAATTTAAATTGCATAGTCACTCTCTTGAAATAGCGCAGCAGGCGATGTGGCAGGGATAGTAACAGACGACACAAGGGCTTCTTCCCCGCACCGACAATAGGATTTCCGAGTATCTACAGCTTGTATCCGATTAGCGGACATGATTTGCTATAGTTGCGCACAATCGAAACTTGATTCCGGTGGTTGGCATGAACAATAAAATTCTATTCGTGTTGTTGATAGCAACACTCTCAAGCGTGTCATTTGGACAAGGCGTGCAGAACTATCAGTGCACGATTGGAGATCTGCAACGGAGAGTCGAGATTCTCTACGAAGCGGGCGGCTCTGTTCCTTGTGAAGTGCACTATTACAAGGACACGGAAACGACAGGTGAGCGGCAAGTACTTTGGCGCGCATTGAACGAAGTGGGCTATTGTGAAAGAAAGGCGCAGGAATTCATCGCGAAGCTTGAGGATATGGGCTGGAGCTGTGCGCCTGGCGTTGCTGCGGAGCCGGATCCTGAACCGCAATCGGCTGATGATTCCGGGCAGGATGCGGAGTCGGAGTCGGAGTCGGAGTCGGAGTCGGAGTCTGGGGACGATACCGATGTGTTAATGCCTGGCGAAGTACCCACGTCGAGCGAAGACACGTAGCGAACATTGAACACGGAATTAATAGATCTGGGGCTGACGCCATTTTTTACCCAGCAGTTGAGCGCCGAGGAAATAGAGCATTGTTTTCTTGCGCGTGTCACCGAGATTCAACGATCACACATCATTTTCAGTGATGGCGTTGACGAGTGCCGCATCACACCCGGTTGAGCCTGGTACCAGTTGCCAGCAGCGCAGCGCCCTACGGTCGGGGACTGGCTGCTGCTCGATGAGCCGCACGTAAAAATTCTGCGGTTGCTGGAACGCAAAAGTATCTTTCAGCGAGTCGCGGCGGGCACCAGGGTTGAAGTCCAGCTAATAGCAGCAAACATTGACACACTGTTCATCGTGACCTCTTGCAATGATGAGTTTGAGGAGTCCCGACTCGAGCGCTACCTCG
>JADFNG010000080.1 GCA_022563505.1 Pseudomonadota bacterium
GGGTTCAGTGTTTGTGCCTGCTTCGATATTTTCTCGTCGGAAAACATTGACGGGTCGCGCCTCAGGTGACGCTCCTACAGGAGTGCCAATCGATGGATTGTAGGAGCGTCACCTGAGGCGCGACCTCAGGACCGAAACCGGTTCGGTCATTACAACGTGCCAGACCACTAACGACTGAGAGGCAGATAGCACGATGATCATAGATTGCCATGGCCATTACACCACTGCGCCGGAACCACACCAGACGTTTCGACAGCAGCAACTTGCGCATTTTGACGACCCATCGTTGCCGGCGCCACAGGCGGCCCGGATAAGCGATGACCAGTTGCGAGAGAGCATTGAAAATAATCAGCTCAAACTGCTGCAAGAACGCGGCGCCGATCTGACGATCTTCTCTCCACGCGCTTCGGCGATGGCGCATCACCTGGGCGATTCAAAAGTCTCGCAGGAATGGTCTGAGCACTGTAATAACCTCATTGCTCGAGTCACAGAATTGTATCCGGATAATTTCATCGGCGTGTGTCAGTTGCCACAATCGGTGGGCGTGCCGATCTCGAATTCCATCGCCGAACTGGAGCGTTGCGTTAACGAGCTGGGTTTCGTTGGTTGCAACCTCAACCCGGATCCATCCGGTGGACACTGGACGTCGAAGCCATTGACCCATAAGGACTGGTATCCGTTGTACGAGAAAATGGTGGAGCTTGATGTACCCGCAATGGTGCATGTATCAAGTTCATGCAATGTGAATTTCCACGCCACCGGTGCGCATTACTTGAATGCTGACACGACAGCATTCATGCAGTTCATCCAGGGCGACCTGTTCACCGACTTTCCTGACTTACGTATCATCATTCCTCATGGCGGAGG
The DNA here is from genome assembly GCA_022563505.1 of Pseudomonadota bacterium. Lineage (GTDB taxonomy): Bacteria > Pseudomonadota > Gammaproteobacteria > Steroidobacterales > Woeseiaceae > JAADHU01. Next base: position 868 of record JADFNG010000080.1, read on the forward strand.
GGCCGTACCGTATCACTGGGGTCGCTATCGCGGACTCGCTGATATGCTGCAGCGGCCACCGCTCACGACCCATGTCATGAAGAACGTTTTCTTCGATACCTGTGTCTACCATCAGCCCGGGATAGACTTATTATTCGAAGTAATCGACATCGACAACATCCTGTTCGGGTCGGAAATGGTCGGTGCCGTACGTGGCATCGATCCGGAGACCGGCAATTATTTCGACGACACCCGCCGTTATGTGGATGCGCTGGATATTAGTGAGGAGGATAAACACAAAGTCTTCGAGTTGAATGCTCGTCGTGTTTATCCGCGTTTGGACAAAGCGCTGGTCGCAAGAGGGAAATAGACTTGAGAAGCAAACGAACGTATCAGATGGACGAGAGCTGGCGAGTCTTCGATCCGAACCCCACGCAGCCAACTTTTACTCTCCCACCCGGCGCGGTCGATGCTCACTGTCACGTGTTCGGACCCGGGGATCGATTTCCCTATGCGGAACAGCGAAAATACACACCTTGTGACGCACCGAAGGAAAAACTGCAAGAACTGCGCGAATTTCTGGGATTTGAACGCAATGTCATCGTGCAGGCATCCTGCCATGGCACCGATAATGCAGCGTTGGTCGATGCACTCGAGCAATCAGAAGGTCGGGCGCGAGGCGTCGCGTTTGTGGCAAGCGATATCAGTGATACGGAACTTGATGAGTTGCACGCCGCCGGCGTCCGCGGCGTTCGATTTAATTTCGTCAAACGTCTCGTTGATTCATCGCCGAGGGAATCGTTACTGGACATCGCAGATCGTATTCAGCGCCTGGGCTGGCATATCGTTATCTATTTCGAAGCGCAGGACTTGTCGGATTTGTACGAGTTTTTTGCGGCGCTTCCGACCACAGTGGTGGTCGACCATATCGGGCGACCAGACGTAACGCGTAGCGCGGATGGTGAGGAGTTCGACTTATTTGTTCGCTTGATGCAGGAGAATGACAACATCTGGTGCAAAGTCACTTGCCCGGACCGTCTGTCGCAGAGTGGGCCACCTGGATACGAAGACGTGATCCCGTTTGCGAAACGAATTGTGGAGACGTTTCCGGACAGAGTCTTGTGGGGTACTGACTGGCCGCACCCGAACCTGAAGTCACACATGCCGGACGATGGTCATCTCGTCGACTTCATTCCGAAGATAGCAAAAACTTCCGAGTTGCAGGCAAAGCTTCTGGTTAATAATCCACTGAGACTTTATTGGCCGGAAGAAAGCGGGACTGCCGCAACAGAAAGTGAGGGACAGAAATGAAAGCAATACTTGCCGGTGCGGGTGCATTTGGTATGAAGCACCTCGACGGAATAGAAAATATCGATGACGTTGAAGTGGTCGGACTGGTGGGAAGGAGGCTTGCGCCGACACAGGAGGCCGCGAAAAAATACGGGATCGAACATTCTTTTGTGGATCTGGCCGATGCGCTTGCGCTGCCCGGGGTCGAGGCGGCCATTCTTTGCACACCGACCCAGATGCATGCCGAGCAAGCCATACAGTGTATGCAGGCCGGAAAGCACGTGCAGGTAGAAATTCCGCTTGCGGATTCCTATGCGGATGCACAGGAAGTCAATCGTGTTCAACAGGAGACGGGCCTGGTCTGTATGGTAGGACACACGCGTCGCTTTAACCCACCGCATCAATGGATGCACCAGCGCATCCGCAAGGGTGAACTCAAGATTCAGCAAATGGATGTGCAGACTTATTTTTTCCGGCGCAAGAATATTAATGCAGCAGGCGGCGCTCGTTCCTGGACCGATCATCTGCTTTGGCACCACGCGGCTCATTCGGTGGATTTGTTCCAGTACCAGACCGGTGAAAAGGTCATTGCCGTTAATGGCCTCGAAGGTCCGCATCATCCTGAGCTGGGAATTGCGATGGACATGTCTCTGCAGATGAAAACGGATGGGGGATCTATATTGACGCTGTCTTTATCCTTCAATAACGACGGTCCACTCGGCACCTTCTTTCGTTACATATGCGATAACGGAACGTATATCGCTCGCTACGATGATTTGCTGGACGGCAACGAAGAAGTGATTGATGTTTCTAAAGTCGATGTGTCAATGAATGGTATCGAGTTGCAGGATCGGGAGTTTTTTGCGGCGATTAAAGAGGGGCGCGAACCGAATTCGTCGGTAGGGCAGGTTCTGGATTGCTACCGGGTCTTGCATGACGTTGAGCAGCAGTTTTGACCTTGTCTAGCTTGTGACATTCGGTAAGCGGAAACTCGGCTTGGAATCGGTGGCCCCGGTTCCCAGAGCCGCATTTCTCGGACAATGCGGCAAGGCAGGTGGAAATAGACACCGAGGAGTATCGGCAGGCAGTTGATTCACTATGAATTTGAATGACTACAAGGTCTTGACCTTCGATTGCTACGGCACGCTGATCGACTGGGAGGCGGGTATCTGGGACGCCTTACAGCCACTGATAATGGCGAATGGCCGTAGCGATATCGCGCGTGGGAAAGCACTGGAAACTCATGCGATTCTTGAGAGGCAACAGGAGACCGAAGCGCCTGGCATGTTGTATACCGATGTGCTCACACGAATACACGGTCAGTTTGCGGCAAAATTCGGCCTGCGTTCCAATGAACAACTCGATGCGGATTTCGGCCGCTCAATACCGCACTGGCCCGCGTTTCCGGATACTGCCGATGCATTAAGGTATCTGCAGACGCGTTACAAACTGGTCATTCTGTCAAATGTCAGCCGTGAAGGTTTTGCTGCCTCCAGTCGCAAGTTGGGCGTGGAGTTTGACGCGATTTACACGGCAGAGGATATTGGCTCCTATAAACCCGCAGCGGGCAATTTTGAGTATCTGTTCGAGCACTTGAAGCAAGATCTCGGCTTGGAGCGTGCAGATATTCTTCACACGGCGCAAAGTCTTTTTCATGATCACGTGCCGGCGAAGAAATTTGGGCTCGCCAATGCGTGGATTGATCGGCAACACCTGTCGGAATCCGGCAGTTGGGGGGCGACGGCGAAGGTCAGCGAGCAGCCGGAGGTCGATTTTTTGTTTTTCTCCATGGGGGAGATGGCAGAGGCGGTAAAGGCCGGTTAGTTTATCGGTGAATTTGTGTTGGTGCGTTTTTGGTCAGCTTGGGGTCGCGCCTCAGGTGACGCTCCCACAATTGTTTTACTGGCACTCCAAGGAGCGTCTCCTGAGGCGCGACCGACCAACTCGATCAGGCAATATGCTCGAGCAGCGCCTCAATCCGGTCAAATACGTCGTGCAGAACATCAGGGTCCGGCAAAGTTGTGATGCGGAAGTAATTTGAGTAAGGCGTATTGAAACTGCTGCCAGGTGCTACAAGCACATGCTTGTCCTCGAGCAACTGCAGCGCAAATGCTTTATCGTCGAGTTTTTGCGACACGCCGTCGCACAGTTTTATGAACGCATACATTGCACCCGACGGCTTGTTCATGCTCAAGAACTGGCTTTTCTCGACGCATTCAATAACGGCCTGCCGGGACTGATACATGCGGCCACCGGGTTCGACAAGAGCCTGAATGCTCTGAAAGCCGCCCAGTGCAGTCTGCACTGCCCATTGGCCCGGAACATTGCTGCAGAGTCTGAGGGCCGCCAATAATTCCATTGCATTGATGTAGGGTTCAATTCTCTCGGCGTCGCCACTGAATACACACCAGCCAACCCGATAGCCACAGGCTCGATACACCTTCGATAAACCGGAGTAGGTCAGGCAAGCAGCATCGCCAGCCAGGGTGGCCAATGGCACGAATTCTGCGTCATCGTAAGTTATCCGGTCGTATATTTCGTCAGAATGGATGATCAGATCATGGCGTGTCGCCAGCTCGACTATTTGTCGCAGGCAATCACGGTCATAGACGGCACCGGAGGGATTGTTTGGATTAATTACGACAATCGATCGCGTGCGATCCGTAATCAATGCTTCCATTGTTGCCAGATCGGGTTGAAAATCGCGCTCTGGTGGGCAGGGTAGTGCACGGCTTTACCGCCATTCAAGGTGACCGTCGCTGACCACAATGGATAATCGGGGCTTGGCACGAGCACTTCATCGCCCGGACTCAGTAATGCACGCATTGAAAGGTCGATCAATTCACTGACGCCATTGCCGATGAAGACGTCATTGACCGAAATATCGGACAACCCCCTTTCCTGTTGCTGCATCACCACCGCTTCGCGAGCGGGGAATATGCCTTTCTGATGACTGTAGGGTTCGGCTTGTCCCAGGTTCTCGATCATTGCCAGTCGCATCGTTTCCGGCGTCCGGTATCCAAATAGCCCGGGATTGCCAATATTGAGCGAGATAATTTCGTAGCCTTGCCGTTCCATCTCAAGGGCCCGACGTGCCAGGTCCCACGAATTTCATATTTGACGTCAGCGAGCGCCTCGCTGATGGTTATGGGTGATTTCACGGCTCAATTTTTCCTGTATCGCTCTTCCAGTTGCCGTGCAACATCGGCAATGCCCAGATCCTGATGGCGTAACAGCACCAGGACATGATAGATCAGGTCGGCTACCTCGCCAATGATCTCTTTGCGGTCCCCGCATACAGCAGCGAGGGCAACTTCGACACCTTCCTCTCCAACCTTCTGTGCGGTTCGCTGTATGCCCTCACGCATAAGGCGTGTTGTATAGCTATCGTCATGCGGATGTTTTTGCCGAGCCGCGATAATCGACTCAAGCTGGCCAATAAAGCCGAAACCGGGCCGGCGTCTTTCCCCCAGTTCACCTGCCGCAAGATTCTGCGCTTCCTGTCGACGCCAGTTCCTGCGCCTCGTCGAAATGCAGTTTTGCTAGTCCCCGTCGAGAAACTGTACGAACTTCAGGCGCCATGCAGTCGATGGTTTGTCTGCCTGGGTGTTGGCGAGTGCCCCGTGTTCGAACGGCAACACGCCCGGGATTTTTTCGAGCATGACCTTGTCTTCGGCACCGATCATGCGGTCAAAATGCACGGTATCTTCTGACGAAACACTGAAATCGTCGTTTCGCCAAACGACAAAGGTAAAATATGAAGTGACATCGTCGACGGGTGTCGTGACTAATAATAAAATGTGTTCGAGTCCGGTGTCCCATTTGATCGTGCTGCGAACCGCAAATGGCAGGCAGAAACCGGTCGTCATCAGTCTGTTGACCTCGGTACCTGATTGTCCGGATGATAATTCCGCGGCAGGAGGATTGTCGGCAACGACGGCATACTCATAGCCGTGAAAACCGTCGGACAAGTCGTGGAGGTCGATTTTTTGTACCAGCGTTCTTTGGCTGCTGCCAAAGGTTCCGGCATGCACCCATGGAAAATGCGCAATGTCGAGGAAGTTATCGATCATCCGCGTCGCCGAGACTTTCCAGATGTCCACTGGATTATTGATGCGACGAAATTTTGCATCGGAATCCTGTGCGATCTCCGGTATGTCCGTCGCCGGTTCGCCGAGACAAACCCAGACGAGTCCGTAGCGTATCCGGGCCTGATAGCAGGGTAGATCGCTGTTTTTGGGGATCGGGAAAGCGGCATCTGCGGAGGGGATCGAGACACATTTGCCCGCTGCGCCAAAACTCCAGCCGTGATAACAGCAAACCAGCTTGCCATCTGTAACGGTGCCGGCGGACAGCGGCGCTTCACGGTGCGGGCATCGGTCGGGCGCAACGATGACGCTAGCCGACGAATCTTTATAAAGCACGAGATTCTCGCCGAGCAAACGGCGGCCTAGCACACCGTTGGTCACTTCGATGTCACTGGCAACCACATGCCAGCAATTGCGTAAATTCGGCTTGTCGGAAAATAATGTCACGTTGAGTCCTGCAATTGCTGCGGCCTTGCACACATTCTACGTTGTCATCAAATGCTTATCTTGCATTTTTCGCGCTAGCATTTGCCGGACATCGTCGAGATCCAATCGTGAATCAATGCCATGCCCTCGACGTGAACCGTACTGCGGCCGAGTTCGGGCATCACGATGTCGGGTTCCGTGTGTTGCATGCGATACAGGAGTATCGATTGTTCCGCTCGTCCCGGGTATATGTCATAGGGCCGATCCCCGCTGCCCCGACCGACGGCAACAGGCGGCTTGCAGATACCAAAATCGCGGCCGACGGGCGTACTCAAATCAAGCTTCAATGCTGAGGTATCGGCAGCACCCGCTTCGTTGTGGCAGTGCGCGCAGTTGATATCGAGATAGGCTTTGGCGCGTTGTTCGAGCGTTGCATCGCCTGGTTCGAACCAGTTGACGCCCACGGCACGGTTAACGGGGAGGTCGGTCAGCCGTCCGGTTTTCTCCCAGTGCTCAAGTTGATTTTCGGTAACATCGCCATAGTGGTAGCTGCGATTAAGTTGCCATGCTTGCGGTCCAATCGGCAGCAATTGCTTCGAGGCATGATTGGTTACATGACACCCGGCACATTGATTGGCATCGGGTACGACATAAATGAATTCTTCACGCGTCCCGGAGCCGATATGTACTATTTTTCGGACGTCACCAGTGATTTCGAGAAATGCCTCGTCCTGAGCGTTGTTCCAAACGTAGGGAAGCGCCTTCCAGCCAGTCTCGTAACGCACGAGCAGTCGAGTTTCGACCAGCACATGCTTGTCGAGTTGTAATCGACCGTCACCGTCGAGTTTCGCTTCACGATCAATCTTCAGGACAAGAAATGCCGAATCGTTGAAACCCGCCGCTTTTTGATAGTGGAATGTCTTGCTGATGATCGTGCCGATCGGGAAATCCATGGGTCCTTCGGCGACGTAATGTGCCGACGTCCCTGCCGGCATCCAGACCGTACGCAGCTTTAACGCATAGTCGCTGAACAACGGCGTGTTGAGAGTGAAGGGCATGACGCCGTCATTGAGTTCAAAGTAGTGGCCGTCGGCGAATACGACGCCCCATTCACTGAGTTTTTCCGGTGGCTGGTTGACCCGATGCAGCGTTACCGTGGGCTTTGCCTGCTCGCATGCAACGATGCAAGTGAGGACGGATAGCAGAGCGAGGAGCTTGCGCATCTGCCTACAAGGGTGGTGCCAGTTCGACCGCTGCGAGTGTCTCGTGCTGGCAGTTGTGTTGTGCAGCACCGACGACAATATTGTCGCTGCCATTGCCAAGGTCAGCGTTCAGGACCTGAGCATCGCCATTGTTGACGCAAATCGAATATGCCGCCAGAAGGTTGCCGTCCTCGTCCACCTTGTCAGCATTGACGTAGCCATCCCAGAGGATGTCCGGGAATGAGCCACCGAGGCCAAACATCGCTATTTTCAACGCTTTGAGATCGAGTCCATCCGGCGACGAACCGCCGCCTGAAAATGTGTTGCCGTAAATGTAAATGGTTTCGGGATAGGGATCATAATTCGCCGCCAGTTCCAGGGTGCCCTGAAATCCGGTAGCGTAGTAGCTGCTGATGATGATGTTCGCGGTGTCGTTGTCGGCGATTTCGTTATTAAAGATTTCAACGCGATCGCTGGAGTTGATTACGATTCCGGAACCGGCGGGGACGCTCGCGACAGGTGTACCTTCCGCGCCGAAATTATCGGTGTTGTTGGCGATGATTTTGTTCTCGTAGACGCGGGTGCTGTGACCGGGGCGAGGCAGGTCAGGCATATTGAACACGAGGATACCGCCCGTGTTATTGGTAACGACGTTGCCGTACACATCGGCATTTATCGTGTTTTCGATTTCGATTCCGGCCACATTGAATTCAGCACGGTTGTTTCTGACAACGACGTTCTCTGACTGACCCACATAAATACCCGCATCCGATGCGCCGATCGCCACGCATTCCTCAAGCAATAGATTTTGTATCTGCACCGGGTAGATGCCATACGCGCCATTGTCTTCATCCGGACCGTTGGTCCATTCGGCACGAACACGGCGGATGATGATGTTCTTGCCCTCGTTGATCTTGATTCCATCGCCAACGGGATCCTCAATCGCCAGGTCTTCAATGGTGAAATCACTGGCGTTGACAAGCAGGCCTTCTGCGCCCTGTATCTGGTTTTTAAAGGAGAGAATGGACTTGTCCATGCCCTCGCCCCGAAGGGTCACACCGGACACGTTGAGGGAGAGGCCACGATTAATCGGGTGGATGCCGGCTGGAATCGTGATGACATCACCGGGCCTGGCCTCGATCAACTGCATTTGCAGCCACTTTTGAAACTCCATGTCGGCGGCACTTTGGGCCTTTTCAGGTTCCCTGGAGCAGCCAGTAATGATGATGCTGGAAAAGCAAACACAGGCGAACACTATTACTCTAAGCACGTGCGATTCCTCAATGCGTCCAAGTGTGTCCACTATAGATTTTGAGTGCGGTAACAGCAATCGCTTATTTCGACAATGGGCCTCAATCCCGCGCTACGGACCGGTTCGCGGCAGATGCGGCGCGCCTGGAATTAGCCTAGTATCGGCTGGCCGCAGTAGCAACAATAATGATGGGGGACGGTCGATGGCCGATGAAAATACCAGCGCTGCACACGGCGACGGTACACCGTCGGATGTTGTGCACGTGGGTACTGTGGACTATGAGAAGGTCTCGGATGACTACCTGGACAAGCGTCAGCTGAAGAAGGGTGCTGCGGGCTGGATTCTGCTTGCTGGCCTGGGTGTTTCTTATGTGATCTCCGGTGATTTCGCGGGTTGGAATTTCGGCCTGGAGCAGGGCGGTTTTGGCGGCTTGCTGATCGCCACACTGCTGATGGCAGTCATGTACACCTGCATGGTGTTAGGCGTGGCGGAACTCTCGTCGGCCATCCCGACCGCCGGCGGTGGTTACGGCTTTGCGCGTAGAGCGATGGGTCCACTGGGCGGTTTTCTGACCGGTACGGCCATTTTGCTTGAGTATGCCATTGCACCCGTGGCGATTGCGATTTTCATCGGTGCTTATGTAGGCGAACTGTTCGGGCTCGATGGGCCGCTGGTCTATGCGGCGTTCTACATTGTCTTTATCGGCATTCATCTTGTGGGTGTCGGCGAAGCATTGAAGATCATGCTGGTGATAACGGCCATCGCCGCGACGGCATTGCTGGTGTTTATTCTCGGCATGATTCCACATTTCGATTTTGCCAACCTGACGGATATTGCGGTTAACGAATCGGCTGCCGGTGCTAACCCGTTTCTGCCCGAAGGTTACGTGGGCATCTGGGCAGCGATTCCCTTTGCCATGTGGTTTTTCCTGGCCATAGAGGGTGTGCCGCTGGCGGCAGAGGAAACCAGGAATCCTGCCCGCGACATGCCCCGCGGCATCATCACAGCGATGATGATCCTGCTGGTCTTCGGTGGGCTGATACTGGTGCTTGCACCGGGTGGTTCCAGTGCCGAGTTGATGAAGAATCACGGTGCGCCGCTTGTGGGTGCGCTGCAGCATGCCTATGGAGAGAGTGCGATCATTGTCACGTTCGTGAACGTGGCGGGCCTGGCGGGTCTTATCGCCAGTTTTTTCTCCATCATCTATGCGTATTCGCGCCAGATGTTTGCTCTGTCCCGTGCCGGCTATTTGCCGAAATGGTTATCGGTGACCAGCAAGCACAAGGTACCTGTCATGGCGTTGATCGTACCCGGTGTCCTCGGTTTTCTGCTTTCCCTCACAGGCGAGGGAGACCTGATGATCACCATTGCCGTTTTCGGCGCTACGATCTCCTACGCCATGATGATGTTGTCGCACATCATATTGCGGCGCAAGGAGCCGGAGATGGAGCGCCCGTATCGAACGCCCGGCGGCATATTCACGACGGGCATTGCGATGGTTCTGGCGCTCGTTGCTTTGGCAAGCACGTTTGTTGTCAGCCGCGAGGCGGCGATGTGGTCGGCGGCGTTTTATGCCGTTATGGTGGCGTACTTTGTGTTCTACAGTCGCCACCACCTGGTGGCCAGGGCACCCGAGGAAGAGTTTGCAGCGATTGCCCGCGCGGAAGCAGAATTGAAATAGAACACTGATTTACAGTAAAGGATTCGAACCTTCATGGACCCAAGAGATGTCAAAACCACAGCAGATGCTGTGAAGATCGTCAAAGCGCGCAAGCTGACGCATGTGAAAGTCGGCTTGTTCGACAATGACGGCATCATGCGCGGAAAGTACATGATGGCAGAGAAGTTTATTTCTGCGCTCGATGGCGGGTTCGCATTTTGCAATGTTGTGCTGGGCTGGGACTCACAGGATCAGCTCTATGAAAACGTCGATATCAAGTACACCGGCTGGCACACGGGGTTCCCGGATGCAGCCGTCAGAATACTGCCCGGCAGCTGCCGCGAAATTCCGTTTGAAGACGGTATGTTGCTGTTTCTATGCGAGTTTGAGGGTGACGCCGCCAGGATATGTCCGCGGAATTTGCTGACGAGGGTGCTGCAAAGAGCAAGCGATCTTGGTTTCGATGCCTATGCGGCATTCGAGTACGAGTTCTTCATGTTTAATGAAACCCCGGACTCGATTCGCGCCAAGAATTACCGCGACCTGGAGCCGATCACACCCGGGTTCTTCGGTTACTCAATGTTGCGCAACAGCGTGCATGCCGAGCTGTACCACGATCTGCTGGAACTCTGTGAGCAGATGGACTTCCCCATCGAAAGTCTGCACACCGAAACGGGACCCGGTGTACTGGAGGCCGCATTAGCCGTCTGTGATGCCGGGGAGGCAGCGGACAAGGCGGCATTGTTCAAGACATTCACCAAGATCTGGGCGCAGCGCAATGACATGATGGCGACCTTCATGGCCAAATGGTCCAACGACTATCCGGGCCAGTCCGGGCATATTCATATCTCATTGCGTCACAAAGAGGACTCCCGTTCCGCCTTCTACGATCCTCAGCAGCCGATGAACATGAGCGACCTGCAACGCCATTTCCTGGCGGGACAACAAACACTGATGCCGGAAATGCTGGTGATGCTGGCACAAACAGTCAATTCCTATTCACGCCTGGTGCCCGGTTTCTGGGCGCCGACCGACGCGACCTGGGGCTGCGAAAACCGAACTACGGCATTGCGCGTTATTCCGGGTAGTGACAAATCGCAACGTGTCGAATATCGACTGGGATCCGCCGATGCTAATCCCTATATCGCGCTTGCGGCTTCACTGGGAGCAGGCTTGTATGGCATCGAACACCAGCTGGAGCCGACCGAAATGGTGACCGGCAATGCTTATGATCAAGAGCACCCGAAGCACCTGGCGCTGCCACAGACACTGACCGCTGCCGCGGAGGCATTGCGTGGGTCTGCCGCAGCGCGTGAACTCTGCGGTGATGAATTTGTGGAACACTATGCGGCCAGCCGGGAATGGGAAGAGCGAGAGTTTCGCAAGCACATTACTGATTGGGAACTCCAGCGTTACTTTGAAATTATTTAGGCAAGCTCTCAAATCCGGGTCGCGGTGACAGGCAAGTAATCGAACATGAGTGAAGTGCACGTCAACTGGAATTACCCAACCAATATCCGTGTTGGCAGCGGGCGCATTAAGGAACTGGCAGAGGCGTGCCAGCACTTGGGTATGCAGACGCCCTTGCTGATTACCGATCCCGGGCTGGCTGCGTTACCCATAGTTGCGGAGGCATTGACGGTATGTCGCGATGCCGGTCTCGCGTGCGGACTCTTTTCAGACATTCAGGGAAATCCGACCGGAGGCGACGTCGAGAAGGGTATCTCCGCGTTCAAAGCCGGTGATCATGATGGTGTGATCGCCTTCGGTGGTGGCTCGGCGCTGGATGCTGCGAAGGCAGTGGCGCTGATGGTGGGGCAGGACCGGCCGATCTGGGATTTCGAGGACGTTGGCGATAATTGGACGCGAGTCAATGCAGCGGGCATCGTACCCATTGTTGCAGTGCCCACGACTGCAGGCACTGGCTCGGAAGTGGGTCGCGCGTCGGTAATCGTCGATGAAGAAAAACACCTGAAGAAAATTATTTTCCACCCGAAGATGTTGCCGGCGATCGTCATTCTCGATCCACAACTGACTACGGGTCTGCCACCACACCTCACCGCGGCGACTGGCATGGACGCACTCTCGCATAACCTCGAGGCGCTCTGTTCGCCTTTTTTTCACCCGCTGGCGGAAGGAATTGCAATTGAGGGTACTCGACTGGTGCAGCAGTATTTGTCTCTCGCAGTCGCGTAAGGTTCTGATATCGAGGCTCGGTTGCAGAT
>JADFNG010000081.1 GCA_022563505.1 Pseudomonadota bacterium
ATCTTCGGTGGCGTGTTCGAGAAACTGCCAAATCTTCGAGTCGCTTTCGCGCACGGCGGTGGCTCTTTCCCCGGCATCATCGGTCGCGTCGAACACGGCTTCAATGTTCGCCCGGATATCGTTGCAAACGCCAACGACCGCAACCCGCGCGATTACATTGGCAAGTTCGTCATCGACTCACTGGTGCACGACGCGCCCATGATGCAATACATCCTTGACCTGTTCGGTCCGGAGTGCATAGCATTGGGTAGCGACTACCCGTTCCCGCTCGGCGAGCATCACCCTGGAAAACTGATTGAGTCCATGAATTTCGATCAGCAAACTCGCGACTGGCTGCTGGCGGATACCGCACTGCGCTGGCTGGCCCGCGAGCGAGCGGATTACGAGCGGTAAATATGGTTAATTTCGAAGCGACGCGTGCATTCGCGCAATCCATGGACGCCGCAGACCCACTGCGCGAATATCGCGAGCAGTTCCATATGCCAATGCAGCGAAATGGCCTCTCCTGTATTTATTTGTGCGGCAACTCCCTCGGCTTGCAGCCGAAGCTCGCGGCCCAGTACGTGCATGAGGAACTGGAAGACTGGGCAAATCTGGGGGTCGAGGGCCATTTACACGCGCGGCGACCGTGGCTCCCCTATCACCGTTTCGCTACCGGGAATCTCGCCGCACTTACGGGCAGCGAGGACCGCGAAGTCGTGGCCATGAATACGCTGACCGTGAACCTGCACATGATGATGACCACGTTCTACCGGCCGCAAGGAAAACGCCGCAAAATCGTCATCGAATCGACCGCGTTTCCTTCGGATCGATTCGCCGTCATGTCACAACTGCGCCTGCACGGTCACGACCCGGACGATGCATTAATCGAATGGGTCCCTGATGAAACAAGCAACGAACTCCGGATTGAAGACTTGCAGGCCATTCTCGATCGCGAAGGCGACGAAATCGCATTGCTGCTCCTGCCCGGCGTTCAGTATTACAGCGGTCAGGTCCTGCCCATGCGGGAATTGTGCGCCATGGCACGCGCCACCGGCTGCAGGATCGGCCTTGATCTGGCGCACGCCATCGGCAACATCGCCCTCGAATTGCACGCATGGGGTCCGGATTTCGCTGCCTGGTGCACTTACAAATATTTGAATTCAGGACCAGGTGCAGTCGGCGGTGCATTCGTCCATGCCCGCCACCTGGACGCAGACGGAACGCAACAACTCCTCGGTTGGTGGGGCCATATTGAGAAAACGCGTTTCAAAATGGGACCCACATTCACACCGGCACCAGGCGCCGACCTCTGGCAACTCAGCAATCCACCCATCTTGTCGCTCGCGCCGGTCATCGCATCACTCAGCATCTTTGCTAAAGCAGGTATGGACAGGCTGCGTGAAAAATCGATCTTGCTGACGGGCTTCATGGATTTTCTGCTGCAAAACGATTTCGCCGGGCGCATAGAGTCAATCACACCTGCCGCTGCGCGCGGCTGCCAGTTATCGCTCGTCGTTCTCGACAAGACGCTCGACGCCAGGGGTATTTTCGAGACACTCCATGCCCAGAACGTCATTACAGACTGGCGCGAACCCAACGTCATCCGCGTAGCGCCGGTGCCGCTTTATAACTCCTTTGAAGACGTCTTCGATTTCACGGAACGCCTGCACAAAGCCATCCGCGCGTAATCTTAAGAATCGGCTTAGAACTCACCGCCATTTCGATCGTTGGATACCACAATCAAGGACCCGTGTGGTGAAGTCAGTCTCTGCGACCGTGCCCCGCAGGGATGCGGGGCCCGGGCTTACAGGGACGTACTTGCAGCGGGTCGCAGAGGCTGGCTTCACTGCGCGGGTCCGCAGCACGACGATCTCGACTTCATTCTCTCAATACACGCGGCGTTCAAGGACTTCGCAGATGAAACTCCACTCCCGATCGTTTTTCGCAGGAAATGCTTCGCTCTGCGTAATTTGCCATTCTGCAGGGACTAACGTCGGGAAAAACGTATCGCCGGCGATTTCTGCCTCGATGCGGGTCCGGTAAATTCGCTCGGTCCTGGGCAGGAATTGTGCGTAAATACGGCCACCGCCGATCACCATGACTTCCGTGGCGTCAGCAGCGATCTGCAGGGCGTCAGCGGGACAGGAAACCACATCGCAACCCTCTGCCTTGAAAGCCGATTGACGGGTAATGACGATGTTCTGGCGTCCTGGCAGGGCGCGACCGATCGACTCGCAGGTCCGTCGGCCCATGATAATCGGCTTGCCCATGGTAATGGCTTTGAATCGTTTCAGATCCTCGGACAGGTGCCATGGCAAGCCACCGTCTTTTCCGATCACGTTGTTCGCGGCATGGGCGACGACGATCGAGATTTTCACGCGCACACCTTAAACGGCGATTGCGGCAGGAATATGCGGATGTGACTCGTAGTTCAGGACTTCAAAATCGTCAAACGTGTAGTCGAAGATGCTCTCCGGGTGCCTCTTGATCGCAAGCGTCGGCAAGGGCAATGGCTCCCTGTCGAGTTGTTTTTCCACCTGCTCCAGGTGATTGAGATACAGATGGCAATCGCCGCCAGTCCAGATGAATTCACCCACTTTCAGATGGGTTTGTTGCGCGATCATATGCGTGAGCAATGCGTACGATGCAATGTTGAAGGGTACGCCGAGAAAAATATCGCAACTGCGCTGGTATAGCTGGCAGGACAGTTTTCCGTCAGCGACATAAAATTGAAACAGGCAGTGGCATGGAGGCAAGGCCATTTTCGGTACTTCGGCAACATTCCAGGCGCAAACCAGGAGTCGGCGAGAATCCGGATCGTCGCGAATTCGTGCAACCACATCGCTGATCTGATCAATGGATTTCCCATCGGGTGTCGGCCAGTTACGCCATTGCACGCCGTAGACAGGGCCAAGCTCGCCGTCTTCGTCAGCCCAGTCGTCCCAGATGGAAACACCGTTTTCCTGCAGGTAGCGAATATTGGAATCACCGCTCAGAAACCACAGCAGTTCATGAAGTATTGAGCGAAGGTGAAGTTTCTTCGTCGTCACCAGCGGAAAGCCTGCGCTCAGGTCGAAGCGCATCTGGTGTCCGAAAACACTTAACGTGCCGGTCCCGGTACGATCTTCCTTGCGTGCCCCGTTATCGCGCACATGGCGCATCATGGAAAGATACTGTTGCATTCATGCCTCCCGGGCCGCGTGGCCGCGATACGCAAGTACCAGCATCACCGCGCCCATGGCAATCATCGGGGCGCTCAGAACCTGGCCCATGGTGACCCAGCCAAGCGCCAGGTAATCCAGGTGTGCATCCGGCACCCGGTAGAACTCGACGAAAAAGCGAAACGCGCCGTAGCAGACCAGGAACAGGCCGGAGACCGCCATGTAAGGCCGCTTCTTCGCCGAAAAAAACCACACAATCAGGAATAGAACCAGGCCTTCGAGCAACGCCTCATAAAGCTGCGAGGGATGCAAGCTCTCATTACCCACCTTGAAGGCCCAGGGGACGTCCGTCGGTTTCCCCCACAGCTCCCCATTGATAAAATTCCCGATGCGACCGAAACCCAGGCCGAGTGGCCCGATGGGTGCGACAAAATCGGTCATCGTCCAGATGCGCAAACCCACTTTTCGGCCGTAAAGCCACACGGCAACAATCACTCCAACGAGGCCGCCGTGGAACGACATGCCGCCCTGGGTGATTTTGAAGATGTAGAGCGGATCCGATATAAGATCCTGCCAGCCATAGAACAGTGCATAGCCGAGCCGACCGCCAAGAATAACGCCGAGCATGCCGTAGAAAATGAGGTCATCAACCTGGATCAGCGTCAGCGGCGAGTCGCTTGCCCTGGCGCGTCTCCGCGCCAGCAGCCAGGCAAATACAAAGGCGAGGACGTACATCAGTCCGTACCAGCGAATCTTGACGAAGCCGATCGAAAAGATGACCGGGTCGATCTCGGGAAAAGTCAGCATGGGTGCAAGCTTGCATAAATCTTCGCCACGCGTCCACCACTGCCTTGAGGGATGTGGGCAGCGATCGGCTATAGTGTGAAGCCCATTGCGATGACCCACCCATGCCTGATATCAAGCGCAACCGGCTTGCCGGCGAGACCAGTCCGTATCTGCTGCAGCATGCCGACAACCCCGTCGACTGGTACCCCTGGGGCAGCGAGGCTCTGCAGGTTGCCCGCGACAGCGGCAAGCCAATCCTGTTATCCGTCGGCTATTCCGCCTGCCACTGGTGCCACGTAATGGCGCACGAATCCTTCGAGGATGCGGACACAGCGCAACTGATGAACGAGACCTTCGTGAACATCAAGGTCGATCGGGAGGAGCGGCCCGATATCGACAGAATTTACCAGACCGCTCACCAGTTGCTGACACAACAGGCAGGCGGCTGGCCCCTGACCATGTTCATCAACCCCGAAGACCAGCGTCCTTTTTTCAGCGGCACCTATTTCCCCAACGTCCAGCGTCATGGCCTGCCGGCGTTCCCGGAACTGCTCAAAATGGTGTCGAGCTATTTTCACGAAAACCCCGACCAGGTCCGGGGGCAGGGCCAGCAGCTGCAGAAAATCCTGGCCAGCCTGGTGCCGCCGATCGCGGGTGAAGGGGTAGCGCTGACCGCAGAGCCACTCGCCACCGCCCGCGAGAAGATCGCCGCAAACTTCGATCGTGAATACGGCGGCACCGGTGGCGCGCCGAAGTTTCCGCATCCGACGACGCTCGACCGCTTGATGCGACACTGGAGAAATACGGCCCACGGCGCCGATCCCGATGTCGAGGCGCTGTTCCTGGTAACGCTGACACTGACCCGCATGGCCGAAGGCGGCATCTACGATCACCTGGGCGGCGGCTTTTGCCGTTATTCCGTCGATCGCTACTGGCAGATTCCTCACTTCGAAAAAATGCTCTACGACAACGGTCCATTGCTCGCGTTATACGCCCAGGCGTACATCGCCACCGGCGAACCGTTGTTTGAGCGCGTCGCCAGCGAAACCGCCAACTGGATACTCAGCGACATGCGGTCGCCTGACGGCGGTTTCTACTCAAGCCGGGATGCCGACTCGGAGGGAGAAGAAGGGCTCTATTATGTGTGGACAGCGGAAGAAATCGAATCATTGCTAGCGGGCGAAGACTATCCGTTGTTCACCCGCTATTTCGGCCTGGACCAGGCCGCGAACTTTGAGGGTAAGTGGCATCTCACGATCCATGCACCACTTGCCGATATCGCAAAGGAACTCGGCGGCTCAGAAGATGATTTGCGGGAGCGTATCGATGCAGCACGCCAGATCCTGCTTGAACAGCGAGCGAAGCGAATCGCACCGGGACGTGACGACAAACAACTGACTTCGTGGAATGCACTGGCCATCCGCGGACTGGCAATCGCAGGACGATCGTTATCCCGCCCCGAACTGACCGATGCCGCCCATGATGCCGCAAGTTTTATTCGCAAGAATCTAATGCGTGACGGCAGGCTACTGGCCAGCCACAAGAATGGCGAGTCAAAATTTGGAGCCTACCTGGACGATCACGCCTTCCTGCTCGATGCGCTCCTCGAATTGTTGCAATCAAGGTGGCAGATCGAGCATCTGCAGTTCGCCATGGAACTCGCGGATCTTTTGTTGCAACACTTTTACGACGAGCAAGCCGGCGGATTCTATTTCACGGCAGACGATCACGAAGCATTGATGCATCGACCGAAACCACTGGCCGATGAGGCGCTTCCCTCAGGCAACGGCATTGCCGCCTTCGCCCTGCAACGTCTCGGCTTCCTGTTAGGAGAAACTCGCTATCTCGAGGCGGCGGAAAAAACGCTCAGATCGGCCTGGAAGGCCATGCAAGACTACCCACACGGTCACGTCACTCTTGTAACGGCGCTCGAAGAATACTTGCAGCACCCTGAAATCATCATTATTCGCGGCGATGAAGACGAGGCTACGCGCTGGCGCGACTCGGCGGCAAAGCTGTATTCGCCGCGGCGACTGGTGTTCGCAATCCGTGCGGATGCGATAGACCTGCCGGGTGCGCTGGCCGAACGCAAAGCACTCCCCGAGCAGACGGTGGCCTACCGGTGCGTGGGCAACCGATGTTCGCTGCCGCTCACGAGTTGGGAGGCGCTGGCGACGGAACTCAACGACGGCTCTGGTTGAACACTCAATAGCGGCTGGGTCGCTCTCAGCCGAACGGCGCATCGATTGATGGCGACAGGGCTGTGAACAACTGTGGCCCGTCCTCTGTCATGTAGAGACAATCCTCGAGGCGTACCCCGAACTCACCGAAAATATAGATGCCCGGCTCGTTCGAAAAACACATGCCGGGCGCCAGCGCCGTCATCTCGCCGTGCACAAAATTAACCGGCTCGTGTCCATCCATGCCGATGCCGTGACCCAGCCGGTGTGAGAGTCCCGGGGTCTTGTAGCCGGGCCCATAACCCTTGCTTTCATAATAGGCACGCACAACATCATCGATTTTCCCTGCCGGTGTTCCAACAGCCGCCGTCTCCAGCGCCAGTTCCTGGCCGCGCTTAACGGTGTTCCATACCTCACGTTGCTTCCTGGAGGGCTCACCGAATACCCAGGTGCGCGAAATATCCGATTCGTAATCGTGGACACTGCAGCCGCAGTCCATGAGGATGATGCCGCCCTCTTTTGCCTCCTGCGGCTGGTCAGTGCCATGCGGATACGCGCTGGCCTCGTTCAGCAGCGCCATGGAGAAACCCGTCCTTCCCCCGAGCGCCTTTGTTGCCTGATCCATGAGTGCCGAAATGTCGGCAGACGTCATGCCTCGATCGACTTGTGGATACACATGCCGATACGCGGCGATGGTGACGTCGCTGGCCACCTGCATCAATGCAATCTCCGCAGCCGACTTGTACATGCGACACCCGCGTGTAACGGCTTTTCCGGAGACGATCGTGAAACCCAACGCAGCCTGTTGCACACCTTCGACGACAAAGTGCCGCACCGTTTCTTCAACCGCAATCTTGCCACTCTTCATACCACGCTCCGCCAACACACCCGCAACCAGTGCAAACGGATTCTCGTGCTCATGCCAGGTACGTACATCGTCGCCAAAACTCATGCTCTCGCGAACAGATGGCTCTTCGAAGTAAGGCGTCACAATCGCTATGTCACCTTCCGCCGGAATGATCGCACCCGTAAAACGTTCCGAGCGCCACCAACGGACACCGGTGAAATAGACCAGCGCCGAACCGGCTTCGAGCAGGAGGGCATCGATACCCGCTTGCTGCATGAGCCGTTGCGCCCTGGCAACCCGTGCCTTGCGCTCACTGACTGTGATCGGCTGGGCACCACCGGTTATCTTTTTCAGCCCTGAGGAAGCACTTGCGGCACTGGCAGCGGAACCAGCAGGTGCAATTGTCGCGGCAAGCCCAAGCACACCAGAATACTTTAGAAAATCGCGCTTACTCACCATTTTTTGTGTCCCCCTGCAGGCAGTCGGAAGTTGAGTTATGGGGACAGTCTACCTATTTGAGTGAACTGTCCCCATAATTTAAGCGGCAGTGCGAAGGAGCGAGAAAATATGCCAAGTAAAACGCGTAAAATTGAAGGAAGCGTCAGTTGTTGGCTATCAGGTTGAGTCGGTCGTACTGGTGGCGACATGCCAAATTGACTATGCCCCCCAGAAATGGTAAAAAAACCGCACATTTCCGCGTAGACCCTGTTTTTCTGGAACTCATCATGAAGAAACTTTCAAACGTAATATCGGCATTTCTTTTACTTTGCGTTTCAATCGTTGCCGCAGCGCAATCAACACCCGTGTCACCAATTGGCGATCTGGCCAAGGAAGACGAACGGGCTGCAAAACAGTATTATTCTGTGCGCTTTACAATTCGGACCAATGGAGAAATTTTTGCAACGCCACAAGCGACTGCAAGTTCTGGTCAAGAAGTTGTTATGGTTTCCCATTCCGATACCCCTTATGAATTCCGGTTTAAACTGTCTGACCATACGCAATTTAGTGCAAAGCGAGTATTTGGAAGCTTTGCGCCCCACGCCACATCATCGCAAATGTTAATTGAGACAAGATTTTCATTACAAGATGTTGGCAAGTTTGATGAAGAAAAATGGAAAACTATATCTAACGCAAAGATGCTCGCGAAAATTGACGGCGGCAAGGTAAGCGTAACTCCCTCTATCTC
Source organism: Pseudomonadota bacterium (assembly GCA_022563505.1). Classification (GTDB taxonomy): domain Bacteria; phylum Pseudomonadota; class Gammaproteobacteria; order Steroidobacterales; family Woeseiaceae; genus JAADHU01. The sequence goes on from JADFNG010000081.1 coordinate 8,143, forward strand.
GAATGTACTTATGCAAAGCCCCCTCTCCGAAGGCCTATTAACTGAGATTATTATCGAAGTTGAAGTTTCTAAAGCAAATCTAAGCGTCGCTGATGTGGCAAGAGCTAGAGAAAGCAATGCTAATTGCCAGTTTGGGGAACAAACTTCTGGTTCTGCCCCATTCCCAAACTTATCTAGTGGTGGCACTGTGGGCTTAGCGGGCGGATGTTGCTCAACTGGTTGTTTGACCTGCTGTGGGGCGAATGACTGTTGTTCAGATCCGCACAATTGTATTGGTGGTTGTTGCACATAAGTTTGCCGAAAAGTCGATCAGCCTAGACCTATGGGAACAGGGTCCGAACCGGGCAAGAAATAGGCTGTTGCAGCGTAGTGCTAATGTAAATAAACAAGCGCCGGCGGTTCTTTCACAAAGTTTTCCGCAACGCTCAACAAAGCTCCCGCGGGAGGATTGTTGTACGGATCGGAAACTTCGCTTTCGTCTGTGTCCAGCATGTCACGGGAGTGATAACCGGTCTCCGGCACGGCGATTCCATCCGGTCGCAGGAAGATCCAATTATCCTGAAAGTCCGTCTCGATACGGAAACCTCCCTCATGCACCAGTGTGTGGTGCTGCGTGCACAGCAACATCAGGTTGTCCAGTGACGTCTCACCGTTTCTTGACCAGTGCTCGACATGGTGGCACTGCAGGAAACGGTGATGGTGGCAACCCGGGAACCGGCAACCGTTGTGGTCCCGTGCACGAACCGCTCGCTCGATGGCTCTCGGAATAATGCGTGACTTACGACCAATGCTTAATGGCTCACCCTTTTCAGTCTCGATCAGTACCACCGCAGGGCCGTCACAACACAGTCGTTTCACCGTCTCAATGGCTAAAGCAGAACGACCGTCCTTGCCCTGCAGCGCCGACTGGTCGACGTGGATGGTCACTAAATAGTTGTCGTTCGTCTGTTGGTCGTTCTCGGTGCCCGTCAGGAACCCCGTCACCATGTTTACAAAAGCATCGGCCTGTCTGGCGGACCATGAGGTATCGGCCAAATCCGGTATCTCGAGGACCTCGTCATCGCGTGCCTTGTCGAGGGCTTTCTCAAGCAGTTCCCCCGTCTCCATCGGCAGCTCCACGGTAACGATCATGATGCCCCGCTGCGGATCGCGACGAATGCGAAGCGAACGATTGGCAAACGCACGTGCGGCGGTATCGATGGAAGCTTCATCGCCCATGCGCAACTCGCGGCATCGCTGTGCCACGTGGGTTGCCGTCGTACGCAAGGCGAAGTCCAGGAGATACTGCTCGTTATCCCGATTGGCCACGCGCGTCAGTTCCCGCACCTTGGTGTAGGACAACTCACCGACGGAAAAAGCCTCCGAGATCGCCGGCAGTGCCTTGAGTGCATGCGCCGTACGCAGTTTTTCTTTCGCCGTAATCAGGCTCAGGTCACAACGCCAGGCCAGCCACTCGGCACAGTTGTCCAGGCCCCAGCGCAGGAATCCGGCGCGCTCATCGAATTGCCGGACCAGCAGCAGCAATTCGTAGGTCGCGGCATTAATGCGGGCAGCGCAGGAGACGATCGCGTGGTCGAGTTCGTCGATGGAAACGGGGCTGGTTTTGACTGAAATAGCGGGGCACATGACACGTCCTTGTGAGTGGAGAAAGTACCTCTATTATATACAGTAATATCGATTTATTCAATGCAAAACAATTCGTTAGAACCAGCCCGTCAATCATAACTTGCCGCGAGAGTCGACGCTTTCGTTGGAGATGACACCGGCGTTGGCTGGTCAAGTATTCGACTTGAAAGTCAGTTTGAATCTGTTAGTTTTTACTCTGATCACTATTTATTATGAAGAACCACTCGCGAATCCAGACACATCATGCCAATGCAGGATAGACGTGAACCGATCAAATTGGGCTCCACGATTGCCCACATTAGTATCCGAACCATCCGAGGTTGCAAGAATCCAAGCGCCTGAATCATTGTACATATAAATATATGGCGAAATAGCCGTATAATTGCTATACTTTTCCTATGAGCAAGGATAGCTTCGATTGGGATCCAAAGAAGGACATTGCCAACCAGGCTAAACACGGCGTTTCGTTCTCGGCAGCGCAGTATGCGTTTGCCGACTCAAATAGAGTCATTGCGGAAAATCTGTCCCATAGCGAAAGAGAAAAGCGATATTTCTGCATTGGACGCGTTGGTGGAGGCATTATGACGGTGAGATTTATGTATCGGTCTGGTGTGATTCGGATATTCGGCGCCGGCTATTGGCGAAAGGGTAAAAAACTGTATGAACGCGAAAATTAAATACACTGACGAAGACTTAGGCAAAATTCGGCTTTTAACTGATTTCTTGCCATCGCCTGAAGAACTCGCTTTTAGAGAGGATACAGTTAAGGTCACCATTTCTCTTAGTAAGGGGAGCGTGGACTTCTTTAAGAAGGAGGCGAAGAAACACAAGACGCAATATCAAAAGATGATTCGGCGTTTACTAGATGCCTATTCATCTTCACAGCAGCAATCTCCAACAAGGCGCTCAACTGGACGCGCAAAAAAACGGCGCGCCAGTTAGCTAAATCGTTAGACAGCGCAGGCAATCAATAGGCAGTTAACGTACTGCCCATCTTCGGTACGATTGCAGTTCGATTCGGCCCCTCAAGGGTTATCGGCACCGACATCGGCTGCATGCCGGCATTGCGAATGACGGCGAAATGCAGGTGTGGACCGCTCGAGAATCCGGTGTTGCCTGAATCTGCGATGTATTCGCCGCGTTCCACAATATCGCCCGGTTTGACGCGGATCGTGTTCCAGTTAAGGTGCGCGTAGACGCCGTAGGTACCGTCTGCGTGCAGAATTCGCACCAGATTCGCTGATGCTCCGTCTTTTTCCGGGTCGAGACCGCCGCGAAAGTTGGTGCTCGCAACTTCGAATACTGTGCCTCCACGCGCTGCATAAATATTCGTCCCAACCGGCATGACAATATCCATTGCATAGTGCGCATCGGCCGTCAGGTGCGTGGTGGCATACGGAAACACCTGTGATATCACATGGCTGTTGGCTACCGCAAAGGGCGCACGATAGGGTTGATCCGGCTCATGCCTGCTTTCGGGATCACCCGGCAAATATCGATAGTGGTATGCGATAACCGGTGAATCGGCGTATTCGAGCGCGTCAAACGTTAGCAACAGCGTCTCACTCTGCGGTGGCAGAACGAAATGCAGCGACTGTTCCGGCGGTGGTAGCGTGACATTTCGCAATTCGTCCAGGCCGTTGGGCAAAGATAACTCGGTCTTCATAGTCATCCACCCGGCTTCGCGTCGGTCAAGAGTACAAGGAAATAATACATCACCGGTCCGCTGACCATCAATCGTCCCTCGTTGATCACTGCCATACTGGTGCAAATCTGCTCCACCTCGTTGAGCAGGTGCGATGATAGAAACACCGTCATGCCCTCATCCCGGGCGAAGCGGCGGATCATATGGCGTACTTCATACATGCCTTGCGGATCAAGACCGGTGGTGGGCTCATCCAGTATCAGCAGGCGCGGCCGGTGCAGGATGGCCTGGGCAATGCCCAGGCGTTGCCGCATGCCGTGGGAATAGATCCCCACCCGGTCGTGGGCCCGCTCTTCCAGGCCAACCAGCTGGAGCACTTCCTGGCAACGATCCTCATCCACCGTACCGGACGGATATAGGCGGGCTAATAGTTTCAGGTTGGCCAGGGACGAGAGATTATCGTAGAACTGTGGCGCTTCCACCAGGGCCCCCACCTGGGCCAGATAAGCTGGATAAATAGTGTGAATGGAACGCCCGAACAGCTGAGCGTCCCCGGAAGTAGGATGCACCAGGGAGAGCAACATCCGGATAGTCGTGCTCTTGCCGGCCCCATTGGGTCCCAGAAAGCCGAATATCTCCCCCTCCGCCACTTCCAGTGTCAGGTGATCAACTACCAGTCGCGAGCCGAAACGTTTGGAGAGGCTTTCCAGGGCCAGGATAGGTGCCGGCATGCTTTAGGGAGCCTGGTCTCGAATCCGGGTCATAACCGTAACGGTAGGATTCATGCCGCCCCCTCCGCCGTTGAAGCCCCTCCCTGCTTGGAGACCAGAAAATTCCGTTGCAGGAAATCAGTCAGATCGTCCAAAATAGATGCAATTACCGGTACCAGTATTAACGTCAGGAAGGTGGCCAGGGTGAGCCCGAAGATCACCGCCAGAGCCATGGGACCCCACATGGCCGCCTGTTCGCCACCCCAGTGCAACTCCGGATCAAGGCGGGTATAGAGCCCGAAGAAATTCAGATTAAACCCGATGGCCAGGGGGATCAATCCCAGAACGGTGGTGATGGCTGTCAGGATCACCGGCCGGAAACGGGTCAGACCGCCCTGTACCAATGATTCGATATTACTCAAACCGTCACGTTGGCGTAAAGTATCGACGTAGTCCATTAGGACAATGGCGTTATTTACTACGATACCCGCCAGACTTATCACTCCCACACCGGTCATGATAATGCTGAACGGCTTCTGGAGGACGATCAGCTCTATGAGCACCCCGGTGATCGATAACATGACCGCGCTAAGGATAATCAGCGGCTTGAGCACTGAATCGAATTGCGAGATGAGGATCAGGACAATCAGCAACAGAGCGAGGAGGAATGAACGTCCCAGGAAAGCTTCAGATTCTTGCTGTTCTTCTTGCTGGCCAGTGTATCTCAGCCGGTAGCCCGCGGGGAGCGATTGCTGGAAGTCGGCCAGCTCTTCACGGACCTCATTCAATACGGCATTGGCATTGAAA
>JADFNG010000131.1 GCA_022563505.1 Pseudomonadota bacterium
TGATTCGCCCTGCTATTTCAGCGATGATACCGGCCGAGCGCGAGCCGACGCTGCAGCGTATAATTTGGAATTCGTTCACAGCGGCAAAATATCATGCCCCTGATTACAGACAGCGAAATGGAAGATTTCGAAGCGGCAATACTCGAGGCTGGTTTCGAAGTGGACGACGCTACGTGGGCATCGATCCGTATAACAAGCTAATCGGCCGAAACGGTGACGATAACGTAGAGCAGGTCGATGAAGTGACCGTTCAATTTCGTAGGTAAGCTAGATACGCTTCGTTGAATGCCTTCGGCTGTCTTCCGATCAGCTGTGCCAACGCGGCCGGATCAGCCGTATTGCCCTCCGCGAGCATCGTTAGCTGATCGCGGGTCACCGGGAAGAAAGGCAGCCAATCGAACAATGCCGCCGCCAGTTTCATGATCCCGATCGGCATGGGCAATATCCATTTCTTGCGCCCAACCGTTCTGGCAATTCGGCGTAGCATCTCGGCCCAGGACAGCACTTCCGGCCCGCCGAGCACGTAGGTCTTACCAATCGTCGATGATTCACGCAGCGCTGTTAGAAATGCTTGTGCGACATCTTCGACGTGCACCGGTGACATTGCTACTGCACCCTGGTACGGACGCCAGCCTGTGAAGAAGCCGACTGCAGGTATCGGCGGTGAGATCATCTTGGCATACAGCTGGGTCCCGATCTCCATGCGGCCGCGTGGGTCGCCAAAAATGACCGACGGCCTGAAGATCGTGACATCGAAGCCACTAGCTCGCACATGCTCCTCGGCGCGGAACTTAGTCTCCTGATAGGGCGTGCCCGTCGATTTGGCTCCGTTGGCGCTCATCAGGAGAAATCTCGATATGCCGCGCGTTTTCGCCGACTCGGCGACACGCACGACGCCGTTGTATTGCAGTTCCTCGAAAGTAATACCCTGCTTCGGAGACTCCTTGAGAATGCCGACGCAGTAGATGACTGCATCGCAGCTCTCGAGCGTGGCATCGATGGCGGTCGTCGAGCTGAGATTACCTGCCACGAGCCGGCAACGCCCAACTTGCCTCACTTTGCGCTCGCTGCCAAGCCGAACCAGTAGCGACGACTCGTGCCCGGCGGCGATGAGTGCATCGACCAGGTAGCTGCCTACGAAACCTGGACCGCCGAAGATTGCAACACGCATCATCACATCTCCTTGGTCGCGTTCTTAAGACTAACACCAGGAAATGGCGACATTCTCTATCTCCAATAGGTGTCGCAGGCTAATATCCGCTCAAGTGCTGGTTCCAAAGGATGCGAACAACTAACACTTCCACGTGTGGGCTCAACGACTGCTTGGGATCGCTTCCTGCCTATCGGAATTCTAGCACCTGACCGGCAGCTCCCAGGCCGGCCCCCGCCAGTCAGTTCCGATGAAGTTTGACACTGTCTGTACAGTCGAGTCTGAGTCGTCACACATCAGGGCCACGGATGGTCCATGTCGCTTATAATATCTGTCAGCAAGGGGTCTACAGATGACAGAGTCTGATCACGACTGGATTGAATATTGGGCGGTATTTACTGACGCGGGCGGTATTGTCCAGTCAAATGAGTATCATTCTGAGTGAACAGCACGGCAATTCAAACGCGTGATGGACCAAAAACTGAAGGCGGCAGGTATTCAGGACGCAAAGCTTTGGATAGAACATGGCCGCTATGACGGAATGGTTTACCCGAATCACCGCGGAAACATGAACAACTGGGAGTTACCGCCAGACTGATAGCCGCAGCGAGGCGACTTAGTTGCAAAGGGCAGCCAAGTGAAGACCAAGAATCTCAATATCTTGATTTCCGTCCTTGTTGCGGGCTTATTGATCTGCGGCGGTTTTCTGGTACGCCAACACTTTCAAGTCAAATCACTGCACGATCAATTGGCCGTCCATACAGCGCATATCTTACAACTCGAGCAAGCAATAAAATTAGACAAAAAAAAGAGACTATCGGGTAATCGAATTACGCCAGATTTGCTTCGCCCAGGAATATATACGTTGGAATCAGGCTTTGTTGACGACCGGCACAATGCTGAGCAAGACACCTATACGATCTATCACGTCACATCTACTGTCGGTGCGGAAGATCTTAAGCTGCACTTTGGTATTGCCCCGGCAAAGTTGAGGTTTTATTTCGATCAAGACAATGACGGGTGGGTGGATACAGAAACCATATACGAATACGTGGACTCGATTCCCTTGGTGGGAAGATGGTTATCCGCGACAGTCGAACCTGAACTCTCACAAGAACTCTACGATGAACCGCCCCGGGTATTCCGGAGACTCGTTTGTTTGAGTCAGGCCGCCATGGCCGACTCTTCCACCTGGCGATAATACGCCATTTCAAATTCCGCCGGCGGCACGTCACCAATCGGCTTCAATAGCCGACGGTGATTGAACCAGTCGACCCATTCCAGCGTTGCATATTCGACAGAATCGACATTCCGCCATGGACCACGACGCCGGATTACTTCGGTCTTGTATAATCCGTTGATGGTTTCGGCGAGCGCATTGTCGTACGAGTCACCGACACTGCCGACCGATGATTCGACGCCCGCTTCAGCCAAGCGCTCCGTGTAACGAATGGATAAATACTGGCAACCCCGGTCGCTATGATGAATCAGGTCCTTAGTCCCGGTTCGCGACCATAGTGCTTGCTCCAGCGCATCCAGGACCAGATCCGTGCGCAGTGAATTGGCGACCCGCCAGCCGACAATCCGACGGGCAAAAACATCGATGATAAATGCAACATAGACAAAACCCGTCCAGGTCGCGACAAAAGTAATATCGGCCACCCACAGTTGGTTGGGTCGAGTGGCTGTGAACTGTCGATTCACCAGATCGGCCGGGCGATCAGTGGCGTCATCACTGATCGTGGTTTTGCATGAACGACCACGCACCGCGCCCTTAAGGCCCAGAGACCGCATCAGCCGCTCCACTGTACAGCGCGCCACGGCAATCTTTTCGCGCTTGAGCTGCCGCCAGACCTTGTAGGCACCGTAGACACAGAAATTATCGTCCCAGACCCGCTGGATTTCATCTTTGAGCACCCCATCGCGCCGCGTTCGCGGCGGCAGCCGGGAAGGATCTGCCTCGCGGGCCTTGCTCTCGTAGTAGGTGGATGGGGCAATCGGCAACTGTGCGCAGATCGGCTCGACCCCGAAACGAGCTTTATGCTCATCAATGTAAGTCACCATCACTTCAGTTGGCGGTCGAGCTCCGCCTGTGCGAAAAAAGCCGATGCCGTACGCAAAATCTCATTGGCTCGTTTGAGCT
>JADFNG010000082.1 GCA_022563505.1 Pseudomonadota bacterium
GAGGTGCGGGAAATGGCTCGCGAGCGTGGACTTGCGATGCACGACAAGAAAGACAGTACCGGCATCTGTTTTATCGGTGAGCGTCCGTTTCGCGAGTTTCTATCCGGCTTTCTGCCCGCCCGTCCGGGGCCGATCAAATCGCTCACGGGACAGTCGGTCGGCGAACATGCCGGGCTGATGTATTACACGCTCGGGCAGCGGCAAGGGCTGGGCATCGGTGGCTTGCGGGATGCCGGAGATGAACCCTGGTATGTCGTGCACAAGGAGCTCAAGTCCAACACCCTCCTCGTCGTGCAGGGAGATCATCCAAGTATGTACAGCAGCGAGATCGAGGTTGGCGAAATAACCTGGATCGGCACACCGCCCGGCATCGATTCCGACCAGGGGCTGGTCTGCAAAGCGAAAGTGCGCTATCGACAGGATGATCAGGGCTGCAGCCTCCGCCCCCTGGGCAAGGATCGCTGCAGCGTCACTTTCGATACCCGGCAACGCTCGGTGGCACCGGGTCAGTACGCGGTGTTCTACGCTGGGGAACGCTGTCTGGGTGGTGGCGTCATTGAGCACGTGCGCCGCGACAACTCCTAGCGCGAACCACCATTCCGCGTTTGCATCCGGTATAATGCCGCCCCGTCACTACACCCTTGGCGTTACCTGTTTACATTTGCGGAGAGAACCCATGAAGGACAGCTTCGGCGCCCGTTCAACGCTAGAGCTTGGCGGCCAGAAATACGACATTTTTCGCCTCGATGCCATCAAGGACGGTCACGTTAATCGACTTCCCTACGCACTCAAAATTCTCCTTGAAAACCTCATTCGCCATGAAGATGGCCGCGACGTGACGCGCGAAGATATTCTCGCGCTGGCGAACTGGGATCCCAAAGCAGCTCCTGCCACCGAAATTTCTTTTACGCCCGCGCGTGTCATTTTGCAGGATTTTACCGGTGTGCCGGCTGTCGTTGATCTTGCCGCGATGCGGGATGCCGTGGTCAGTCTTGGCGGCTCGGCCGACAGTATCAACCCCTTGTCACCCGCTGAACTGGTCATCGATCATTCGGTGCAGGTAGACCACTACGGCACCGCAGATGCGCTTGACCTCAACACTAAGATTGAATTCCAGCGCAACAAGGAACGCTATTCCTTCTTGCGCTGGGGGCAGAACGCGTTCAAGAATTTCCGCGTTGTGCCACCGAATACCGGCATCGTCCACCAGGTGAATCTCGAATACCTCGCACGTGTCGTATTTGATACGAAAACTAACGGCGTTCACCATGTCTACCCGGATACCCTCGTCGGCACTGATTCGCACACCACCATGATCAATGCCCTGGGTATTCTTGGCTGGGGAGTCGGCGGTATCGAAGCCGAAGCTGCCATGCTCGGGCAAGCCATCACCATGCTGATCCCGCAGGTTGTTGGCTTCAAATTGACCGGCAAGCTTGCGGAAGGCACGACCGCCACGGACCTGGTTCTTACGGTCACCGAAATGCTCAGGGGACACGGGGTCGTGGGCAAATTCGTTGAATTCTATGGCGAGGGACTCAACGGCATGCCCGTTTCCGACCGGGCAACGCTTAGCAACATGTCGCCTGAATTCGGCAGCACCTGCGCCATCTTTCCGATTGACGAAGAAACCATTCGCTACCTGGAATTAACCGGCCGCGATGCAGACCACATCAAACTGATCGAAGCCTACGCCAGGGAGCAAGGGCTCTGGCGCAGTGACGGCGATGCCGACAGTCTTTACAGCGATACGCTCGAACTGGATATGGGCACGGTCGAGCCGTGCATTGCCGGCCCGAAACGACCGCAGGACCGCATTGGTCTGCGTGTTGCCGATGCCACCTTCCGCGAGCACCTGGAAAAAGCGAGCGCAAATCGTAAGTCCGGCGGTACCGCCACTGCGATGCTTGATGGTGAAGAGGTCGATATTAAAGATGGCGCCGTACTGATCGCTGCGATCACCAGTTGTACTAACACGTCAAATCCAGCCGTGATGATTGCGGCGGGCCTGGTGGCCAGGAACGCCCGCGAGAAAGGACTGACATCGAAACCGTGGGTCAAGACCAGTCTGGCGCCGGGCTCTAAAGTGGTGACCCGGTATTTGCAGAAAGCCGGCCTGCTCGACGACCTTGAGGCCGCCGGGTTTTATTCGGTTGGCTATGGGTGCACCAGCTGTATCGGCAACTCAGGCCCATTGAAGGCAGAGATCGCCGCCGCGGTGCAGAGCGGCGAGATCATCGGCTGCAGCGTCCTGTCCGGCAATCGAAACTTTGAAGGTCGCATTCATCCACTGGTGCAAATGAATTTCCTGGCATCGCCACCACTGGTTCTTGCCTATGCCCTCGCCGGTACGCTCGATTTCAACATGTATGACGACGCGCTCGGCAACGACGCAGACGGCAATCCAGTCTACCTGCGGGATCTTTGGCCCAGTCAAAAAGAGGTCCAGGATCTTATTGCGGCAGACATCGATTCAGGCATGTTTAAATCCAGCTACGCCAGTGTCTTCACCGGTGACAAGAACTGGAATAGCCTGGAGGTTCCCAAGGGCGAAAATTACACCTGGGATCCCGCATCGACCTACGTCAAGCATCCGCCGTACTTTGAAGGCATGACCCTTGAGACGGCCGCCGTTGAAGAAATCCAGGGCGCACGCGTACTGGTATTGCTGGGTGATTCGGTGACCACTGACCACATATCGCCGGCCGGCAACATTGCCGCCGACAGCCCCGCCGCAGAGTACTTGCGTGACCTGGGGATCGAAACGAAGGACTTCAATTCCTACGGCTCCCGTCGTGGCAACCACGAAGTCATGATGCGCGGCACATTCGCCAATATCCGCCTGCGAAACCTGCTGGCACCGGGAACCGAAGGCGGATGGACGCGCCATCAGCCGGATGGCGAACAAATGACGATCTTTGACGCATCACTGAAATACCGCGAAGCCGGTACGCCGCTGATCGTCATTGCGGGCAGCGAATACGGCACCGGGTCGTCACGCGACTGGGCGGCGAAAGGCACTCTCTTGCTCGGTGTCAAAGCCGTGATTGTCACCAGCTATGAGCGCATCCATCGCTCAAACCTGATTGGTATGGGCGTACTACCCCTGCAATTCATGGCCGGCGAGAACGCTGCATCACTGGGCCTGACCGGCATGGAAACTTACGCTATTCGAGGTCAGGCGGATGCCCATTCCAGCTCGGTGGAAATCACCGCCACCGCCGAGGACGGTAGCGTCACGACGTTTGCAGCAAAGATCCGCATCGACACGCCGAAGGAACGCGACTATTTCGAACATGGCGGCATATTGCACTATGTGCTCCGGCAACTCGTCAAGGCAGAGGTGGACGCTGCGGCCTGATCAATCAAAAGATGACAGTGACAGAACGGCCAGATTGTTTCTTTCCTGTCTGCTTCGGGGGAAACGCCTGTGTGGAAGCCTTTTAAGAGTTTCGAGTTTTCAGACCGTCCGCTGTGGTTGACGATCAGCGGCTATGCGATGGCGGCGGTCTTGATCGCCTTGATGGGTATTGGCTGGTACTGGTCACGCACACCGGATGTATTCTGGGTCAATCAGTCTGCAGAGGGACAGAGCAAAACTGTCGGCTACGCGACCGTCGACACACTGATTCGGGTGACCGAAACGCTTCTGGACAAACCGGGCGGCTACCTCACGAACGACAAAATGCCGCCGAGTGTTTTCCTCGACAACATCCCGAACTGGGAGTTTGGCGTCCTCCAGCAGGTTCGCGACCTGGCGCGGATCATCCGCAATGATTACAGTCGAAGTCAATCTCAGTCTCGCGAAGACGCGGATGTCGCAATAGCCGAACCGAAATTCTTTTTCGACAGTGATTCCTGGATTCTTCCGCCAACGGAGTCGCGATATCGAGAAGGGATTGAAGGATTTACCCGTTATCGGGATCGACTCGCCGGCTTGAGTACGCCGGATGCACTTTTCTTCGCGCGCGCTGATAACTTGCGCGAATGGTTGGCGCAAATCGAGAAACGCCTGGGCAGCCTGACACGACGACTTGGCGACAGTGTTGCCACCACCGTCGTGAATACGGATCTCGCCGGCGATGCCGCGGCAGAAGCCAATAGCGCCTTGCCCGATAGCGTATCGGTCCGGACCCCATGGTTTGAAGTCGACGATGTCTTTTTCGAGGCACGCGGCACGGCCTGGGCACTCGTGCATTTCTTTCGTGCCGTTGAACTCGATTTTGCGAAGGTGCTGCAAGACAAAAACGCCCGCGCCAGCGTTCGCCAGATTATCCGCGAACTCGAAGCAAGCCTTGGACCACTGCATTCTCCGATAATCCTGAACGGTGGTGGATTTGGTTTATTCGCCAACCATTCGCTGGTCATATCAAGCTACCTGGCGCGCGCCAATGCCGCCATTATCAACCTGCGTGAGCTTCTCGATCAAGGCTGATATTTACCATTAACTATCAATTATAACTATCTGGTTTTTATAAACTAATAGATACCGAACCACCCCGGAACACAACGCCAGGACTCGCCCAGCGTTCTATCCAGCCGGCGGTAATCCGACTCCAGCGTACCGACCAGGCTCCAGAAGCTTCGCGAGTGATTCATGTGACGACCGTGACAAAGTTCGTGGATCAACAGATAACGCATAACCCGTGGCTCCACAAACAAGAGACAGAGGTTGATACTGATCGTCCCCGCGCTGCTGCGACTTCCCCAACACGTGCGCTGTGCCCGGATCTGAGTTTTTTGATACGGCAGATTGTATTGCATGGACAGTTTGCGCAGTTGCGGCACCAGTTCTTGCCGCGCCAGCTTGGACAGCCACCGGCGCAGCGCTTTGATGCACTGTTCCCCATCGCGCACCGGACCGTAGACGATCACGGTATCCCCACTTTCACGATAGCGCACTGTCTTGAGACTTGTGTCCGCCCGGTAAGCAACAATGACCGTCCTGCCGATGCCCTGCAGATAAATCTTCGTGGGTAATGCGAAGGACTCCGGCTCGTATTCGAGTGCAAACGATTCAAGCGTGCGGTTGATCCAGTCTTTGTTTTCTTTAACGAATGCCTCGACCGCACGTGGCCCGGTGCGTCTCGGCACCACAACCTCAACCCGACCGCGTGGGTACACCTTGATGGACAGGCGCCGCGCGCGATTACTGTGCCGCACAGAAAAGCCCGGCATTTCGCCGGGCTGTATCGTCGTCCCGACAGGTTCATCGGGGAAAAGCGAGAGTTGAGGAGCTGCGCGTTGCACAGCGCCTATTCTACGGGCGATTGCCGCTAAAGCGAACCGCCTGATCCATGCTGGCTTTTCCACTCACTCCGCCAACTTCTGCCGAGTCGCTGATAAAAAGCTCGATTTCCTGTTTTGCGATGACAGTGCCTGCAACTTTTGATCCCGGCCCGATGACGATCTTCGGCTTGCGGCTCTTGCCGCCCCAGCGCCAGCCACCTGGCTTTTCGATAATCAGGTCACCGCGCAGAACCGAATTATCGGTGAGTGTCACATCACCGCTGACGGTTGACAGATCGCCGCCGATCTCGGTGCCTTCTATCAGTATGTCACCATTCACGTTACTAACGTCGCCGCCCACCGTACTGCCTGTGCCGATTTGAATCCTGCCGTTAACCACGGAGATGGTGTCAGCGATCGACGCCCTCTCTCCGATCCGGATGGTTCCGTTCACACTACTGACCTCATCCGCCGTGACCCCATTGCCCATGCGAACCGCCCCGTTCACAGTGCTGGCTTCCTGCAATGTGACGTTGTCACCGATTCGAATGGTACCGTTAACCGTCTGCAGGGAGCCATTCACAATGGCGTCGCTGCCGACTGAAATGCTCCCATTGACGGTCGAATGGCTGTCCGTCGTGCTACCGGCATCAATGCTGATGCTTTTGTTCATGTTAAAAGCGTGCGCCGGTGCGATGAGCAGCAAGGCGAGCAGGGCTACGGCAAGGGATCTGAATGCTGAATGACGGGACATGGTGACTTCCTCGTGATGGGTATACTCCTTTTGATACCCGTCACGGCCAAATGGTTGCAATGGCTATGGCATTACGGGGCTATCCCTCATCACCGCGGACGCGTAGTCTTACGCCTTGCCACGCAACCAGCGAATGCCTACTGATTTTCCATGCAAATAGCGTTAGAAGCCCGACACCTGGTTAAACGATATCCCGATGTTCTCGCCGTTGATGATGTCAGCTTCCAGGTTCGACAGGGCATTTGCTTCGGCTTGCTGGGTCCCAATGGTGCCGGAAAAACGACCACCGTCGAGATCATGGAAGGGGTAACGCCAGCAAGTTCCGGTGAAGTCTGGTATTTCGGCGAGCCTGCCGGGCAGAAGTTTCGTCAGGAAGCAGGCATCCAGTTCCAGAACACCGCTTTGCAGGACTACCTGACGGTGCGTGAAACGCTGGATATGTTCCAGACTTTGTACGACCGCAAGGCGGACCTTGCACACATCATCGAAGAATGCTCACTCGGTGAGCTTCAGGATCGGGACAACCGCAAACTCTCCGGTGGACAGAGGCAACGCTTGCTGCTTGCCATCGCCCTCGTCAACAAGCCACGACTGGTATTTCTGGATGAACCCACCACCGGACTGGATCCGCAGGCGCGGCGAAATTTCTGGGATCTCGTGCAGCGAATTCGCGCAGAAGGCACGACAATTATCCTGACGACGCACTACATGGATGAGGCACAGATTTTGTGCGACGAGATCGCCATCATGGAAAGCGGCAAAATCATCGCCCAGGGCAACCCCGAGGAACTTCTGCGCAAGCAATACCAGCACGTGGTCATAGAGTTGCCGTTGACCGAAGTCAGCGGTGATCTGAGCAACATTGAGCATCGCGTTCTTGAAACACAGGGAATCATTGAAATAGAGACGAACGACGTGAACAAGACCCTGCAGGACCTGGCAAAGCACGTACACGGGCTCAATCGCCTGAAAATCCGTCAACGCAACCTGGAGGATTTGTTTCTCGATCTGACCGGGCATTCATTGCGACCCTGAGCGTATGTTACAGCGAATCTTTGCCATATTTCGCGCCCGTAACATTGAGTTCGTGCGTGACCGCTCCGCAATGGGTTGGAACATCATCATGCCGGTCGTGTTGATGTTTGGATTGTCTTTCATTTTTGGCGGCGGCGATCGCGCAGAATACACCGTCGGCATCCTGCAAAGCAGTGACACCATCGACGAGACGGCTCATCCGTTTCTGCGGACACGCTATATGCAATTCGTGGTCGTCGATGATGAGACGCAGGGATTTCGCAAGGTCGGACAGCATCAACTCGACCTCTTGGTGCAACTGGATAGCCCACCGCGTTATTGGGTAAATCCGGACTCGCCCAAAGGATATTTTGCGGAACTCGCATTACTGCAAACCTTCGACGGTCGAATTGAGAAGGGCCAGATCAGCGGCGAAGCGATTCGTTATGTGGACTGGGTTCTACCCGGCATTCTGGCAATGAACATGATGTTCAGCTGCCTGTTCGGCGTTGGCTACGTCATCGTTCGGTATCGCAAGAACGGCTTTCTCAAGCGACTGAGAGCAACTCCGTTACGCGCAATCGAATTCATTATCGCGCAAGTCGCCTCACGCCTTATGCTGATCATCACGATCACGACGTTCGTATTCCTCGGCACCAAATATTTCCTGGACACCCGCTTTGAGGGCAGCTACCTGGTCTTGCTGCTGGTGGCATTCGTCGGCGCAACGGCGTTGATATCAATGGGCCTGTTGATTGCAGCACGGGTGACAAGCGAGGAACTCGCCGGTGGCTTGCTCAACCTGGTGATGTGGCCAATGATGATGCTCTCCGGTGTCTGGTTCTCGCTGGAGGCCGCCGATGAGTGGGTCCGCCAGGTTGCTGCAGCATTCCCGCTGACGCATATTTTGAATGCGGCACGCGCCGTGATGCTCGATGGCGCGGGTCTGACTGAAGTGATGCCACAAATACTCGCGCTGGTCGCGATGAGCGCTGTGTTTCTCGTGCTTGGGGCGGTCTTGTTTCGTTGGCATCCCCGTTAGGTTCGGGCAGCATCGGGGTGCAGCAACTGATCGACATTGGGACGAACTTGACGCACGACAGTTTCGCTGATGATTTGGACGAGGTAGTTGGTCGCGCCATTGGAGCGGGAATAAGTCGCTTCATCGTGACCGGCAGCAGCGAAAAAGGCAGCCAGGATGCCTTTGACCTCGCAAGACAACATCCTGGCATCATGTACGCCACGGCAGGGGTACACCCCCATCACGCCAGCGAGTACTGCCAGCGCGTCGAGCACATGCTCTCGGAGCTGCTGCACAATGAGGCAGTGGTTGCAGTCGGCGAATGTGGACTCGACTATTTCCGGAATTTTTCCCCGGTTGAGGCGCAAAGACATGCTTTCAGCGCACAGCTCGATCTGGCGGTCGCATCGAATATGCCCATCTTCCTGCATCAACGCGATGCGCACGATGATTTTCTGGAAATTCTCTCACCGGCAATGCAGCATATTTCACACGCCGTGGCGCATTGCTTTACGGGTACGGCGACAATGCTGCGCGAGTACCTGGACCTCGGACTTTACATTGGCATCACGGGCTGGATCTGCGACGAACGCCGCGGTGCCTTATTGCAGGAGATCGTCAGCGAGATCCCGTTGGATCGTCTCATGCTGGAAACCGACGCGCCCTACCTGCTGCCCCGAAGCCTGCAGCCACCCCCCAAGTCCCGCCGCAACGAACCAGCCTACCTCACGGAAGTATTGCGCGTCGTCGCTGCATGCACCGGTCACTCGGAGACCGAAATTGCCACCGTCACCACACAGAACGCGGCCCGATTCTTCAACTTTCAAGCCCCGCAGTCAACGCCATAATCGCGGCTCGATGCCGCTTCTGCAGGACACTGGAACGCTCACACGGCAGGTGTGCGTCTCTTCTCGTTCGGCGCTGTCGAAAGCTTCGCCTTGGCGATGATCAATTCCCAATGCGGCCTGAAGGCATCAACCTTCACCTTGGCCGCGGCGTTGTCATGCTCACGAAATTCTGCCAGCAAGCCATCGAGATTGCATACCAGTCCGGGCACGCCTTTGGTGAATTCAGCACCATCAAGGAACAGGATTCTTCCGGCTACAGGGACTTGCCGCACGATCTGTCGTACCGCAGCGATGCGGTCATAGAGCGCCGGTTGCGGGTTCGCAAAGGTAAAGCGATGACTTTCGCCGATGACCGTCCAGTCCTGCATTTTATCACTGCCGAAGACTGTTCCGATGACGTCTTTAAGATCGATAATGAGAAGGCCCTGAGATGTGAGAAGCAAGTGGTCGATCTGAATCTCACCTTCATCGGCGCTCGGGATGATCAGGTTGCTGATGCGTTCGAAGGCGATCGACTTGAGTACGCCCTCGAACGAACGGGAGTGCCCTCGCCGGCGGTAAACGAGCCAGAACAGCAGCAGTAACGCAACGAGGATCAACGGTAAAAGATAGACGCCGAGTGGTGTCTCTGGGATAAATTCAGCCATGATGCAGGAAGTCCGTATCCTCGAGGTTGGCCATTGCGCCGGCCAGAACCGCTATTTATCGCCCGTGGAAGCGCCCTCGTCAACCTGAAATTTCTCAGCCATCGCCTTTGCGAGGGCGTCGAGGTTCGCCGCAATCAGCTGGAATCGGTTCGGTCGCGAAAGAATTGCCGCTAACTCGGCAGGCACAGGGACCGCCTGACCGATCAGCGGCTCGACAATGCTGTCAAACTTGGCCGGATGTGCAGTAGCGATGATGATCCAGTCCGCTTTGCTTTGAGCTGACGAAAGGCCGCGATACACATGGGTCGCCGTGGCCGTGTGCGGGCACGTTGCGATACCGAAAGCCTGCATGTCATCGTGCATCTGTCGTTCGATTTCGGCATCGCTGACGCTGACTGCGCTGAGCATTTTTACCAGCTCAGGCGCGTCACCGTGAAGATGGCGCAAGCGTTCCATATTGCTCGGGTTGCCGACGTCCATTGCCGATGCCAGTGTCTGAATACTGGCGCGCGGCAACCACTCCGCGCCATCGAGGTAATCCGGGATCAGGCGGTTTGCATTGCTCGCCAGGATGACCTCACCGATGGGCAAGCCCATGTCGCGGGCAAGGATACAGGCGAGCGAATTACCCAGGTTACCGACGGGAATGATAAAGCCGGGTTTCTTCCCGGTTTTACGAAAATGCTCGAGACTCGAATGGGCGTAGTAGATGCTTTGCGGTAATAGTCGGCCGATATTAATGCTGTTGGCGGAGCTCAGTCGATACTGTTCACGCAATTTCGACTCCGCGAATGCCTCCTTGACCATGGCCTGACAGTCATCAAAAGAGCCCTGAATCGCGAGAGATAGAACGTTGTCACCCCAGCAAGTCAGTTGTTTTTGCTGGCGTTCCGATACGCGCCCTTCAGGAAACAGCACGACAACCCGCACATTCGGCCGTTCATTGAAGGCCGCGGCAACAGCCCCGCCGGTGTCACCGGAGGTTGCCACCAAAATCGTCAATGGAGTTGCACCACTGTGCAGCCGGCTCAGGCATGCGGCAAGAAAACCGGCTCCGACATCTTTGAACGCAGCGGTCGGTCCGTGATACAGCTCGAGCATCCAGGCATTATCGTTATCGACGTCGAGTTTGTTGGCGGGAATCGGAAAATGAAAAGTTTCCGCAATAATTTCGTGCAGGCTTCCGGCCAGCGATGAGCCCGCGAAGAAAGGCGTCAAAACCACTCGCGCGGTCTCGAGAATAGTGTCGCTCGCGGAAAAATCAGCGCTGGAGAAAGACGGCAGGGATTCCGGCAAATAAAGCCCACCGTCCGCAGCAATCCCGCGCAACAAAACCTCGTCCAGCGCGTGCAGGGTGGAGCCCCGGGTACTTCGATACTTCATGCTGCGTTTTCCATGTGTGCGCCCTCGGCCGCCAGAGAACTGACCCAGGACTGGCACTCGTAACCGCAGCCACGACACGCCTGCTCCATGGCAATCGCGACTTTGGCTGCGATGCCACTTGCACACAATGCAAACAGGCTCGGGCCACTACCGGACAAGGATGAGCCAAGTGCCCCGGCTTGCAGGGCCGCATCCTTCACTGCCTGGAAACATGGCACCGCAGATATGCGTTGCGGTTCGATGATGACATCCTGCAGACATTCCCGGATCAACTCGATGTCATTCGTCGCGATGCCGGCCATGAATCCGGCAAGATAGCCCTGTTGGGTCAGCCACTGCTCCATGGAATATCCGCGTGCCAGTTTTTTCCTTGATTCGGCCGTGTTGACCAGAAGTTCGGGGTGCAGGAGTACGCTGCTGAGTCCCGCGGGAGTTGGCAGACGAATCATGCGCGGCAATAGCGCTGGAGGGCACAATACCAGCCCACCCAGCAAACTCGGCGCGACATTGTCCGCATGCATGCCGGCACTGGCGACTTGTTCTCCCTGCAGCGCGAACGGCAGTAACGCCTCGATGTCCAGCGGTGCATCGAGCAGCGCGTTCGCAGCCACCACCCCGGCAACCGCAGAAGCAGATGAACTCCCCATTCCCGATTGCAGCGGCACTCCTTTGCGCACAATTAACTCCAGACCACCGGATTGACCTGCGGCTTCCCATAAGGCGGCAGCGGCCACTGATGCCGTATTCTCCGCAGAATCGTTGGAGAGAATGGCGTGGATGTTGCCATCGAGTCCGCGCACTTCGGCAATCGAGACGCCCTTTGACGGCACTCGCCGGGCAGATACGCGGTCGCCAGCACCTGAAATGGCCAGTCCCAGCATGTCGTAGCCAACCGCAACATTACCAATCGACGCCGGTGCAAAAGCGGTTACGTAATCATTTCCTGCCATATCAATCGATTCCTTCCAAGAGATTTGCCAAACGGAGTAAATCAGCAAATACGCCGCCCGCTGTAATTGCGGGGCCGGCTCCCGGTCCCTGGATGACCAGTGGGTTGTCCGCGTATCTATCCGTTCGGAACTGCACAATATTGTCCGTCAGATTGATGCGGGCCATGGCATCGTCCAGAGGGATTTTTTGCAGCTTTACAGATGCTTCGCCATCGGCCCGCAGTGATGCGATATAGCGAAGCACCTTGCCCTCCGCTTTGGCTTCGGCGTAAAGCGCCTCCATCTGCTCGTCATAGCGCGGCAAGTCTGCCATGAACTGAGCGGCATCAACGTCGCGCAGTTCCTCAGGAATCAGGTTCTCAACAGGGAAGCTCCCTGTTTCAATGTCCTGCCCAATTTCTCGCGCAAGAATCGTCAGTTTGCGTGCCACGTCCATGCCCGATAAATCATCACGCGGGTCCGGTTCCGTATAACCGCGTTCGCGAGCCACTCGAACAATCTCCGAGAAAGGGGTCGTGCCATCGTATAAATTGAACAGGTAGGCGAGCGTTCCTGACAGGATTCCCTGTATCGAGTGTACCTGGTCACCGGTATCAACCAGGTTTCGAAGCGTCGAAATTATGGGTAATGCCGCACCCACCGTTGTTTCATAAAGATAATGAGCGTTGCCCTGTTGCGCACTCTTCTTCAATTGCAGATAGTCGCCCTGGGAACCGCTAAATGCTTTCTTGTTGGGCGTAACAATGTGAATACCCTTCTCCAGCCATCCTGCGTAGCGTCCGGCAATGTCGTCACTTGACGTGCAATCGATAATGACGGCATGCGGCAAGTGATCCGCCTGTACATGACGCTCGAAGGCATCGAAATCCATTGGCACGGCATCATCTTCAATCTGTTGGCGCCAGTCGT